>CACXGS010000001.1 GCA_902767195.1 uncultured Lachnospiraceae bacterium
GCAACGCCTCTGCGTCGGAACCAGTCTGCCCTCTGTTGGCCGAAACATGCCTGTATCCTTTTTCCTCTTTTTCCTGCATATTCTTCACATATCCCCTGCCCCTTTGCTGGTATAATAAAAACGGAGTATTCTGAGATCACGAAAACTTCCGACACCGGGACAAAAGGACAGGGGTATTCTTATGAATTTGTCGCAGCTCAATCATCGTTGGGAAAAATATAAGAGGAAGCACGGTCTGGTCAGCCAGGCCCTGCTGGAAGAAGTGCGCTTTGACGCGCCTGCCGGTGTGGAGGCTTCTTTTGACTTGCTGGAAATGCTGGAAGGCAGATACATTCTGCACCTGTCCCGACCGTTCCCTATTCTGAGAGGGGACTACACTTCCTTTATCCTGGATCACGAGTTCACCCACTTTGCGGATTTTCTGACTTATCCTTATCCCAAACCCACGTTAGGTGACCTGAAGGAGAGGGATCTCAGGGAGGCCAACATCAACACCGCTTCCGACAAGAACATTTTCGGGACCTACGGAGAGATCAATCTGCCGGAGAAGCCGGACATTGCCAATCCATTTGAAGGGGATATCGGAAAGAAACTCTTTGACTACATGAACACTTATTCCGAGTTCCATGCCTGTCAGGTGGCCTTAAGCGGCATACTGCCGGACATGACTCGCCGGCAGCCCTTTGATGTGGAGAAAAATATAGTCCCGGCTCCTTACCGGGACGTATCCGTTAAAAATATGCTGGCCAACTGCTTAAGGCGTGCTCACGCCGGTTACAAAGAATTCCGGGTCATGATGCTGCCCCAGGTCTTCGTGGTTTATTTCCGCCAGATGATGTATCTCATGGGCTATCTGTCCCACTTTGGAAATGACCGGGCCATGCTGGAATCTACCTTCGATATCCTGGAGATCGGGGAGCAGAAGGAGAATTACTATACCCTCTATGAGGCCCTGAAAGCCAAAGATTACGGCAGGATTCTGGAGTACACCAACCGGATCTACAGCGAGTCCTACCTGGTCTTTGTGAAAACCTTCATCAAGGCCCACTACAATCCCAACCTCTATACAGAGGATGAGCTGAACCAGATCACTCCGGACAACTACGACGAGTTTGTGGAAACCCTTGCCAACCGAGAGGGCGGCAGGATCTGGAGTGGAAGAGTAAGCCCCGTATTCGGCGTCAATAATGTCAACCGGGCCTACGACGGCGTGGATCCCGAGACAGTGAGAAGAATTGTGGGAAAGAAATATTCCATGACATAAAATAAGAATAGTAAGACAAATGCAAAACCTCCCGAAACAAGATCATGCTTCGGGAGGTTCATTTTATGTTCTAAATAATCAATCATCCTTCTATAAGTTCTGGATTCTCCGGAACTCCTCAATGGCCTGCTCCAGCATCTGGTTGATCCGCTCGCCCTCCCGGACCGTAATGATCCGGACATCATGCTGGCGAAGGAAGAGATAGAAGGCCAGGATAAAATAGAAATCCGCTGCCAGAACACCCATGTAGGTCATAACCACCAGGTCAATCTCCCCTTTGTCGATATCCTCGAGCATGCGCTCTATGGCGGGACGAACCGTGGCTCCGGAAAGGTAATTGCTGGTCACAGCCACATCCTTCCGGTCGATATATTCCCGGAAAACATGTCCTTCCCCGTACAGTTCCTTTACCTTATCCTTACATTTCCCGATCTCGGATAAAGCCATCTTGGCTCCCGCCTGGTTGCAGGAGGGACATTCCGTGTCGGTATTAAAGAAATCATAAATTGCAACCTTCATTCTAAGCTCCTCCTTATTATTTGCCCATTTTTCCCTTAACCATCTCTGCACTCTCTAAAATACTCCGGTAAAGCCCGCAGTCCCCGTAAACCTGGAGGATGATATTGGCCGCCTTCTGGAACCAGAGGAGAGAGTTCTCATAATCCCCCATGGTGTGGTAAACCACAGCAATGCTGTTGGCGATGGCGCCGGAATGGTAGGAGACAGCGGCACCGATAGACTCCAGTAATTCAAGTCCCTGCTGAGCCGTGGAGAGAGCCAGGGAATACTTTCCCTTAGTCGAGTAAATGTTGGACAGATTCTGGTAGGTTACCGCGATCTCATCCTCAGCCTCCCGCAGATTCCTGAGAATCTTCAGGGCCATTTTAAAATAGACTTCCGCCTGGTCCAGGTCACCCAACTTGATCAGGACCACCGCCTTGTTGTTGTAGAGGCTGGCCAGGTGATATTCCTCCCGGTCGGGGTTGGACTTGTAGGCTTCCTCCACTCTGCAGAGGATATCGTAGGACTCCTCCAGCATGTCAAAAGCCTGGAAGGCGTTGGCGATATTTAAGTATAAAGTTGCCTCGGAGACCGGATCCAGAAGATTGCCGGCATCCGACATCCAGATCATCTGCTGGGTGGTCTGCTTCAGGCATGCATCCTTATTTCCCTTATTGCGGTAAATGCCCATCAGCTCGTTGTTCAGGGAGATTTTTACCAGGATAGAATTATCGTCATTATTGATCTCACTTAAGAGATATTTTTCCGCTTCATCAATCTTATTCTGGGCATAGAGCCCGTCCAGATGTTTTAATTTGCCTTCTACTGTCATAAGATCCTCCCTTACATCTTCCCGGCTGTCTCGGCGATTCCGGGAACATAGCTCTCAAGGAAGCGCTGTCTGCCGCAGACAATCCCCTGCTTGTTCAGTTCATTCAAAATCACACCGGCGATCTCTTCCACAGTCTGGATGATCTCATCCTTCTCGTTGATGGAAGTAGCGCTGTATTCATAATCTTCCCATGCTTCGTCCTGGGGCGGAAGAGCGACCAGCTTCTCCAGAAGGGGAGCCAGTCCCGGACAGGCCGGAAGCTGTGACAGACCCTTGAACATCCACTTATAGTAAGGGGTGTATTTTTTGGAGAGCATGTAGGCAAGCTTCATGGCGGCATGGACCGTCTGGTTGATGCACAGGGCAGCAGTAACCGGGTCTTTCCTGGCCATCATGCGGGCGTAGTTGCTCTGTCCCCCGTGGGAGTAGAGATGCAGCTGCTCCGCCAGCTTGAAGAGATAGATTTTCTGGGGATAGTAATTGAGGATATCCTCCCGAACCCTGGTAAATGTCCCTTCATCGTCCCGGAAGACTTCGCCGTTAACCGCCGTGGCGATCCATTTCTCCTCGGCATAGAGCCAGTAGTGCTTGTCCAGGATCAGTTCCAGATCCGGACGGAGCTTCAGGATACCTCCGTAGAATTCGGCGATCTCCATCACGCCCCGGCGCTGGTCGATCCGGGGATTATAATTGGATATAGATTCTCCCCAGATCTCTGCGGCGAAGCGTATGCCTTCCTTGAGGATGAGCTCATGGTAAGCATTTTGCAGCTGGGCGCCGATGGTCTGATAATCCGTCTTATTGAGCCACATACAGAATCCCAGGCCGAAGTCGTGGTCCCTGGAGATCTCGTCGTCGAAACCAAAGCACTCTGATCCTTCCCCGACCAGTCCCAC
>CACXGS010000002.1 GCA_902767195.1 uncultured Lachnospiraceae bacterium
CGGTCGGAGGCAGTAAAGGGAACCTCTTCGAGGTGCTACGCACCCTTGACCGCTTCCTCCCGGAGTGCAAGCAGTAACCAGGGGGATGTAAAGCATCCCCTGCAACATAACATTGCCTATAGGATTTTACACACAAATTTGAACTTGACTATGTTATACTGCAATGTGTATCTCTGCAGAATCGGGAGAGGCTTTTCATATGCAGGAGCGTGCTTTTTCAAAAAAAATCACATCTCGAATCAAGGGTTTTGCGATCATTATCATGATGATCCATCATTGTTTTTTGAATAAACAGCGCTTTGAGGGATATGAGGTTGTCTTTGCGCCGTTAAAGCCGGAATTTGCGATGAAGCTTGCCGATTCTTTCAGAGTATGCGTGGCGATCTACGTATTCATAACGGCTTATGGGCTGAGTAAATCCAAACGGCATTCAGGATCTCCTGGCAAAAACGGACTGACAACGGGTAATCTGCCTGCTGATCCCAAGGTCGCAGCCCGCTCAAGTCTTGCAAGATGGGTACGGCTGCTGTTCAATTATAATTTCATTTTTGCTGTTTTTCTGATCTTTGGAAAACTAAATAATACATTTCATTTCGTTTCGTCAAACTGGGGTTTTCATAAAGTTTACGGACATGACGGGATGAAAAGTCTTGTGTATTTTGCTACTGACGCACTGGGACTGGCGAATATTTTCCATACTCCGACTTACAATGGAACCTGGTGGTACATGAGTCTGGCGTGTCTTTTAATTTTCTCGGTTCCTGTCCTGGTAAAACTATATGAAAAATACCGGCTTCCTGTGGTACTTCTTGCAGGATTAATTCCCAGATATCTCGGGCTTGATAATACTATGCCTGCCCGGTATCTCCTGATAACCATGGTGGGCATCATGATGGCAAGCGAAGGGATCCCGGAGAAAATACAGCGGTTTGTAACGCGCTCTTTACGCAGATATCTTTTATGCGGGCTGGTTCTGACAGCTTCGATTTGTCTTATGATCTATACCAGATGTTTTATTTCAAATGATTTCTGTGCGAATTATGTAGAATGGTTTGACTGTATCGGTGCTGTTCAGTTTATTTTTCTGGTCTACCTGTATCTGTCGGAAATACCGGTACTTCGGGATATCTTGTCATTTCTTGGAAAACATTCCATGAACATTTTTCTTCTGCATACCTTTTATCGCTCTACATTTTTTAAAGATTTTGTATATTCCTTTAAATATCCTCTGCTGATTGTACTGGTATTACTGGCCTTAAGTCTGATCACTTCAATCGTGCTGGAGTTTATTAAAAAGAAATCCGGTTTTAACCGCATTGCAGCTGATCTATGTGCCAGAATAACATCTTAAAGGAAATCACAGCACCTTTCCAAAGGGTGCTTTTTTTGTGCCTGTGTTTAGCCAGGGACAAACTCGCTTGATTAATATCCTTCTTTGTCTATAATTAATAGGCATATCTTTTGATGAGGTAAGAGTAGATGGAAAAACAAAGAGAGAAACTCGGAAGCCGCCTGGGCTTCATAATGCTTAGCGCGGGCTGCGCGATCGGCTGCGGCAACGTATGGAAATTCCCGTGGATGACAGGCCAGAACGGGGGCGGCGGTTTTGTTCTTATCTACATTATCTGCCTGCTGCTGCTCGGGCTGCCGGCCATGACCATGGAGTTTGCTGTCGGACGTGCGGCGCAGGCAAGCCCGGTGAAAATGTATCAGAAACTGGAAAAACCGGGGCAGAAGTGGCATATCCACGGCGCGTTGGCTCTTTTCGGAAATATCTGTCTGATGGCGTTCTATACTGTCGTCACAGGCTGGATTATCTATTATTTCGTGATGTTCCTGACCGGAAAATCGCAGAATCTCGGCTTTAAGGCCATGATCTCAAACCCGGTGGTTAACGTAGTTTATATGCTGATTGCGGTGGCTGCCGGGTTCACGGTTCTCAGCTTTGACCTTCAGGGCGGCCTCGAAAGAGTTACGAAATATATGATGTCGGCACTGTTCATTCTGATGATTGCCCTCTCATTGCGCAGCGTGACACTTTCAGGAGCAAAGGAAGGACTCTCATTTTATCTGATTCCTGATTTTGAAAAAATTAACGGTTCGGTGATAGTCGGCGCAATGAACCAGGCATTTTTCACGCTCAGCATCGGTATCGGTTCCATGGCGATTTTCGGCAGTTATATCGGGAAAGACCGGTCGCTCCTTGGCGAGTCGGTCAACGTTCTTTTTCTGGATACCTTTGTGGCTGTCATGGCCGGGTTTATTATGTTCCCTGCCTGCTTCACCTACGGGATTGAAGTCAACTCCGGACCGTCTCTGCTCTTTGATACGATGGCAACGGTCTTTAACAACATGCCAGGCGGCAGAATCTGGGGAACGCTGTTCTTCCTGTTCATGGTTTTCGCTGCATTTTCAACCGTGCTTGCGGTATTTGAAAGTATACTCGCCTGCGTCAGGGAGCTAACCGGCTGGGACCGCCCGAAGGGATGCATTGTCTGTGGAATCGGCATTGCAATGCTATCACTGACAACAGCGCTCGGCAACAGCGTCTTCCGCTTCCAGCCTTTCGCGAAGGGTACAACTTGGCTCGATTTCTGGGATTTCATCGTGAACACAAACCTGCTGCCGGTCGGCTCACTGATCTTTTCTGTCTTCTGCGGTTATAAAATAGGCTGGGGATGGGATAATTTCATCCAAGAAGTTAATGCCGGTAAAGGTCTGAAGGTTAAAAAATGGATGAAACCGGTCTTCAGGTACTTTGTTCCTGTCTGCATTTTTGCGCTGTATATCTACGGTCTCGTAACGTTTAAGTGGAAGTAACCACTGCGGATGTGTGACCCGATCACGATGTCTATCTGTTGGCTGGTGTGCTGATGGGGAAAGGAAATATCCGGTTATGAGAACAAAGACATTTCTTATCTGTGTGCTTGTTTGCATGCTCAGCATAGTCAGTAGTGACATGAATGCATTTGCAGCCGTGACAGGAGTTGTAACGGATGAAACCGTTATCACGCTTATTTGGGAGAATAACCGCATCGATGCAGGCTCTTCTTTGTGGGATGAGTATTCTGTTCGGATAAGTACTGAGGATGCAGGACTTGGCAACGGTAAAATCTATGACTTTGCCGGTGCGAAGACTTCGCTGCCCGTCGGACGTGAGAACGGCGGGAAGGAGGAACCTGCCGCCTTCTGCAGCTCACGCCGGGTGATTTTGACCTTGATGTGTCATTCGTGAACATTTCATAATATTCTCCTTAAGAAATATTGCATAAAACTGGAAATCATAAACTGTACAACTTGCTGAAGCTTGAGA
>CACXGS010000003.1 GCA_902767195.1 uncultured Lachnospiraceae bacterium
ATCTCTGTCTCTTTTTCGGCTGATATGTCATCTTCATAGCGAAAGCCACCTCCTTTACGAATATTATATGCCACAAATGCGTGACATTTCTGACCTGCTGAAAAAACATCTCTCTTATTATATTGAAAAAAGGGTAGTGAGTCAAGAACTACTTTTCCCAAAATGCCCATAAATCAGCCCTGAAACAAACTTTTAGGGGTCTTCTTTCTATTATTATCCACAATAACCTTTATAACATTTCCACTTTTAATCAACTGCTTATCCACATTTTGTGCATAAGATGTGTATAAGTAACTATTTTTCAACAATCCTGACAATATATACACACCCAGGAAGCATTTTCCCTTTGTTTATCCCATTCTTTTTCTGTGTACAAATCCACAAAAGATATCCACATATGTGGATAAGTACCCCTTTTTCAATCTCTGTCCCCCTTTTTCCACAATATTTCTTTCCACAATTACACAGGCCTGTTTTGAATTTATACACATTTTTTCCGACATTTATCCACAACCTGTATTTTGTCTTCAGCGATGCTGATCCACTCCATGTGATCAAAAGGATCTTTGGTCAGCCTCATAATCAAGGCTTATTTTTATGAACATTTATTGAAAAATGCTCATTTCTGTTATAAACTTATAAGTACGAAAATAATAACCGGAGATTAGAATGGAGCTGTAGATTATGAAGAAACTCATAGAATCCCGCTGGCAGGACATCCTCAACAGCCTGATCAAAGACCATGAGATCACCTCTGTCGCCGTATCCACATGGATCAAACCACTGAAGGTTCAGCAGGTGGAAGGTGATACCGTTACCTTTTATATGGAAAGAGGATCCCGGGGGATAGAATTTATCAAACATAAATATTACGATATTTATCTGGCCATGGCCATCGAGCAGATCACAGGAAATCAGGTGAAGATCCAGTTTACGGATACTCTCGAACAGTCCTCCCCTGTGCTGCCGAGACCTTCGCAGCCTTCCTCAGAATCCATCAGCAACCTGAATCCCCGTTATACCTTTGACAGCTTCGTGGTCGGACCCACCAACAAGATGGCCCACGCTGTCTCTGTGGCAGTGGCTGAATCACCCGGCGGTTCCTACAATCCTTTATTTCTGTACGGAGGAGCCGGACTGGGCAAGACCCATCTGATGCATTCCATCGCCCACCATATTATCAATAACCGGCCGGACCTTCGTGTCCTTTATGTCACTTCTGAGAAATTCACCAATGAGCTGATTGATTCTCTGAAGCATGACAAGAACAAGGAGTTCAGAGATAAATACAGAAACATCGACGTTCTCCTAATCGATGATATCCAGTTTATCATTGGAAAGGAGAGTACGCAGGAAGAGTTTTTCCACACTTTCAACGAACTTCATGAAGCCAAGAAACAGATTGTCATATCTTCAGATAAGCATCCAAGAGAGATTGCAACCCTGGAAGAGAGGCTTCGCTCCCGTTTTGAGTGGGGCATAACTGCTGATATCCAGCCGCCGGACTATGAGACAAAGATGGCGATTCTCAACAAGAGGGCAGAGCTTGACCGGATTGATATTCCGGGGGAAGTCATGGAGTATGTGGCCAACAATATTACGTCAAATATCAGGGAGCTGGAGGGCGCACTGAATAAAATCTGTGTATTCTCCACTCTGGAAAATAAGCCCATCACTCTGGAACTGGCTGAGAAGGCCCTGAAGGATACCATCGACAATCAGAAGGAGATCACCCCTCAGCTGATTATGGACATTGTATCAGAACACTATAATATTTCCGTATCTGATATTGTTTCCAAGAAAAAAAACAAGGAGATCAATACACCCCGTCAGATTTGTATGTATCTGGTCCGAAAGTATACCAATTCTTCCCTCCAGAGCATCGGCAAGATGCTGGGAGACAGGGACCATACCACAATCATGCACGGTGCAGAGAAGATTACCAACACCATAGACCATGATGAAATTCTTCGCAATAACATTGATATTATTATAAGGAAGCTGAATCCTTCCTCTTGAAGTATCAGCTGTGAAACAAGGTTTCTGCTTATTAATGAATAAGAAGTATTATAAATAGGAAGAAACCTTGTTTATTTTATCCACTTTTTCATGAGGATAAAGGGTGGATATAAAGTGGATATGAGGTGGATAAAAAATTGGAAATATTATCCTGTGGAAAACCCACACATAAAATATTATTTTTCCACAGGGTTATCCATAGGGTTGTCCAATAGGTTTTTCCGCGTGTTCAGTGGACCATCGGACTTTTCCACAGAATCCACACCCCCTACTACTACTGCTACTGAAATCTCTATTATTTATATAGATATCTGAACCGGAAAGGAGTTATACACAATCATGAAAGTTTTATGTAATAAAAACGAACTTCTGCAGGGCATCAATCATGTATCCAAGGCCGTCTCATCTAAAACCACCATGGATATCCTCCAGTGCATCCTGGTTGAAGCATTTAATAATAAAATTCGGCTGACAGCCAATGATACAGAGCTTGGTATTGAGACCATCATTGATGGTGATATCATTGAGCCCGGCAAAATTGCCCTGGAAGCAAAGTTATTTTCTGAGATTATAAAGAGGCTTCCTGACAATGAAGTTTCCATCGTCACAGAAGAGCATGGGAAGACCGATATTGATTGTGAAAAGGTCCATTTCAGCATTATGGGGAAAAAAGGCGATGATTTCACCCGCCTTCCGGAGATTGAAAAAAACAACAGGATCCTTATGTCCCAGTTTGACCTGAAGGAAGTGATCAGGCGAACGATTTTTTCAGTGTCTGACAATGAAAATAATAAACTGATGACCGGAGAACATTTCAGAATCGACGGGAACAAACTGACTGTTACTTCCCTTGACGGGCACAGGATTGCTGTGAGGAAAGTGGAATTGTCGGAAGAGTATCCTGACCAGGAAGTGATTGTCCCCGGAAAGACGCTGCAGGAGATCGTAAAGATTCTTCCCGGTGAGGCTGAGGATGAGATCAGTATCTATATCACAGACAAGCATATTTTGTTTGAATTTGCTTCCACCCGGGTCGTATCCCGGCTGCTGGAAGGTAAGTTTTATAATATAGGGCAGATGCTCTCCAGTGATTATGAAACAAAAGTGCAGATTAATAAAATGGAACTTCTCCGCTGCCTGGACAGGTCCACTTTATTTGTCAAGGAATCTGACAGGAAGCCTGTCATTTTCCAGATTGACAATAAAGATCTCAATCTGAAGATTGCGAC
>CACXGS010000004.1 GCA_902767195.1 uncultured Lachnospiraceae bacterium
GGAGCCTTCAGTGCCTTTTTATCCAGCTTCCCGTTGGGAAGAAGAGGGAACTGATCAAGGGCAATGAAATAGGAGGGTACCATATAATAAGGCAGTTCCGTGGAAAGCTTCTCTCTGGCTTCCGCGGGATCAATCTCCTTGTCTCCCACATAGTAAAGGCAGAGATAGGACCGCTTTTCTTCAATGAAGCCTTTGACGATACATTGATCAATTCCCAGAAGATGCTCAGCCACCACCTCAATCTCCGAAGGTTCCACACGGTTTCCGTTGATCTTGATCATATCATTGATCCGTCCCGTCAACACTAATCGTCCCTGATCATCGAACTCACCTAAGTCCCCTGAATGGAAAATCTCTCCACGTTTCGCATGGGTCGTTTCTTCCGGCAGGCCGATATATCCTCTGAAAAAAGGATTATAAAAGCATATTTCACCTTCTTCACCTGGTGCAGCCTCCTTGCCGTCCTCATCCAGGAGCTTAAGATCGAGGAAATCAACATTCGGGGTTCCCACAGGACAGATATCATATTCTTTATCCATGATAAATTCTGAAACCGTAAAAGCAGTCTCGCTCATGACATAAGTATTAAAGATCTTGGATGTACCCGGATCAATTCCTCCTGCAGGTTCACTGCTGCAGATGATAAACTGTAAGTAAGGCCCGAAGTCCATGCCGATGGAACGGATAAGGGACGGGGGCAAAAAGGCCCCGGTAATCTGGTTATCTATAAAGTACATCTTGAGCTTAATTGGATTCTTGATCGTTTCATATGGCAGAACATAAGAAATCAGCCCGGTGCTGAAGGTAGCAAAGGCAAGCTTTATAGAAGCAACAAAGCTGAAAGGCGCGATGTGAGCCGCACGAAAACTTGAATCAAACTCATATTGGTTTTCACAGATGCCGCATGCAAGCATCATTTTTAACGTGCCATACTCATGCAGCACTCCTTTGGGCTTCCCCGTGCTGCCGGAAGTATAAACTGCGAAAGCCGCATCATGGATATCATGTGGCTCAAAGCCATATAAAGGCTGCCTGTCCATGATTTTCATCCAGGCATCGACATCAATGACAACCTTTACATTGCCATCATTTTTGATATATTCAACCCTTTCTTCCGGATAGTTTGTCTCTGCCACAACAAATGCTGCGCCGGCTTTCCATATGCCCAGCATAGAGATTAATGCCGAGGCACCTCTTGGCAGGTAAATCATCACTAAATCTTCCCTGCCAACAGACTGTTCCTTCAGCCATGCTCTAACTTTTGCAGATACTGTGTCGACCGCCTTCCTGGTAAAAACTTTAGAGGCATCAGCCCCTTCCACAATAATCACTTCGTCCGGTTTTTCTTCAACAAGTTTTGTCCAAATTGAAGAGATATCCGGTATGGTATCAAAAAATCTACTGTCCTTCACCATATTCTCCTTTCCGCTTAGCTGCATCGATTCCTTCCGTTTATCTTTGACGGATGGATTCTTTCTATATCTGAGCTAAATAATAATAAATATAATCTTCTTTTTTTTGAAAGAATACTGTGTAAATTATCTCATTTGTCATTTATTTTGTAAAGATTTAGTATTGTTTATTTACAGCAGCCTGATCAATGATAAAAAACTGTGCCTTCTCTCTTTCCTTCTTTCCACCCGGAAAGTACTAGTCGGAAGCCTTGAAATTGAAAACAGGTTTCATGACATCAATGATATCTACAGATTCCCGGATGTAAATTCTGCCGCTGGTATAAAATAGGAAAGGGGTCTTATGCAGTTTTTGACAAACAGTAAAAACCGGATAAGAAAACCATTCCTATCCGGTCTAAAGTATCATTAATTAATTATCGATAAAACCTTATCCTTATCAGTCATCAAAGATGCTGTCGACATCCTTGTCATGGATGGCTCCCGTCTTGACGTCGATCTCATACTCATATTCCTTGTCACCGCTGGTGAACTCGATATCGTACACTGTCACACCGTCATCATGGTCGATATGATTCTTGGTGACATTAGCGGAGTCAGCGCTGATCCCTGCATCCTGCAGAGCGATTTCCAAAGCCTTGTCTTCAGTGAGATCTTTGATGTTTTTCTTGCTCTGCTTAGTCTCTTTCGCAGCCGCATCCTTATTTACAGCATTTTTATTTACAGTATTCTTATTAAATGCCTCTTTAAGAGCCTCTGCTTTCTTCTCGTTCTCAGCCCGGTCTTCTGCATCCATGATATCTGAATTCTTCTCCACGATCTCACCGGTGACGATATTGATATCGTAATCATATTCGGTATCCCCATGGAAGAAGCCCAGATCCCAGACGGTAATCTGTCGGTCATCGTCGAAGTCCCTGTCAGTCTCATACCAGGTTACATCTTTGTCTTTCAAACCTGCATCCGCTAAAGCAATCTTTCTGGCTTCCTCGTAAGTCAGGTCTGCCTTTTCTCCGTTGATGCCTCTGCTGCCTGGATATAGATGGATCCAAGCCCCGGTGTGTAAGAAGAAAGCGGTCCTGCCATAAAACCAAAAGCGAATGTTCCTGCCATTAATGCTGTCATAATCCTGATCTTCATATCTTTTTTCATGATTGTTCCCCTCCTGATCATCAATCTTTTTTTCGTATCTTTTTGCCTCAACAGGCTTGTTTTTTCTTTACGCCCATAATATATCACAGGCTTTATCACAGAAGTATCACAGAAAACAACCCATTTTTTATAATTAAATGAAAAAAGATATTTCTTCTTAAATTTAAAAATCAAGGAGCGGCAGCCCCTTGATTTAAATCGTCAGCGTATTCAGATTATCCTGGAGCCTGTCAAAGAACAGGCCCATATGATATCCATCCATGGCGGCATGGGAAATCGTCAGGGAAACCGGCATCAGGTATTCCTGATCTGTCTGCACGTATCTCCCGCAGTCAATAATCGGGAACAGGGGAGGGATTCTTCCGGCAGCCTGACAGGAATAGGCTTCAAAAGCTGTCCAGGGTGTGCAGCTGAAGCAGAAGAAGTTTTCCGGCTGTCCCGGACGGCCCTTGATTCCTTTTCTGTCTCCGAATGCCCTGATCACTCTGTCATATTCATTGCAAAACGATAAGGGATTCTCAAGATAATCCATCCAGAGGTCACTGAAGGTATGATCATCGGAATGGAACACGGTAAAAACCGGATTCATGACACTCCAGATTCCAGGAGAGCCATCCTTTTCGGTCATCATTTTCATACATTCCAGCTCATTTACGGTTTTGCATACCGCATACATGAGAAGAGGAGCAAAATGCCGCTTCCTTTTACGGGCGAGGAACAGACATTCCGTGACATCTATTTTGACAGTCATAGAATGGGCGCAGGGAATCTGCTCCTGATAATAGTGGAAATGCTCCTTCCGGGGCCACTCGTTTTCATCGATCAGCCTGTAACGGGGAGGGATATTTAATACTCTAAACAGGCCGGAAAGGAGTTCCTTTGCCACATCATAAGCCCGGCTGCATTCGCTGGCCCTTGGCCCTCCAATACACAGTTCGATCCCGTCAGGCAAATCTTCCAGCCAGGAAAGGATCTCCGGAATATCTGAACTGCCGGAAACCGTGAGCATCGGTCTGCCCAGTTCCCGTCCTTCTTCAAGTCCCAGCGTAGTCCCTTCAGACAAAAGAGACTCCTCAGGAATAATCGTCAGAATGGCGTCTGCGTCCCGCATGTTCCAGCGGGTTCTCTGCTCTGTCCCTTCCTCAGGCGTTTCTATGAGTTCCGGATAGACAGCCAGCAAACCCGGTGCCTTTGGATAATCCTCTGCCCACCCGTTCTTAGGGCACCAGCCGCACAGAGGGAGTCCATATTCTCTTGCTGTATCCATGGCCGCCCGGTCTACCCCGGTCTGGCCTCCGGTTCGTATTCGGCTGATCTTCTGTTTCTGCATAATCCACTAAACCCTCTCCGAATCCAACTTCTTAACAATCCTTTAAAATGTATTTTCACCTTCGCCGTATCATTTTAGTATAATACTCAAATGTACGATTTATACCATGTTTTCTATAAGTGCCCTGGATATCCATAATGTCATCCTGTATTGCTTCAATGATACATCCTGCTATGAAAAAACGCAATGTGAGATCCATTCTTTTATCTATTACTTTTCCAGGCAGACACCATGGTTTTCCTTTACTGATTTCTCCCTTTTCAATATAATAAAGTAAGGTGTTTAGGAGTGATTTCTATCTACTCTTATGATAATCCAAAGAAAGGACAGCATGCCGATGGGCCAGAATATGGGGAGGCGCTTAATCATGAAAAAACCTTCATATTATCAGACATTTCTGATGATCAGTATCCTTATTGCTGTCATCATGCTTACCATTAATCTTTCCGGCTGTGATAAAAATGAAAATCAGGAGCAAAAAGCCATGTCTTTTAATGAGTATTTGGAAGAAACCGATGAAAACTGGTTTCTGACAGGGAAAAAGAAGTATACCGTCCAGGCAATGATGGTTTCCAGAGAAATGACTTTCCACAATGATTTGGAGAATGTGGATTTAATTGCCGCTGACGATGGAGAAACTGTGGTATTTAAAGGAATCAGAGACGAGATATGGACTTCTCCTTTGCCGCAAGTTATTGCCAGGTATACAAAACCGGACGGCAGTGAACTATGCAAAGAAGATTTTGCAAATAAAGATGTATTTATTGACATTGTTAC
>CACXGS010000005.1 GCA_902767195.1 uncultured Lachnospiraceae bacterium
GCCAGCAGGGGCTCAATGGAATCCTCAGCGATCTCTTCCGCCGCTGTCATATCCGTGGCCGCGGTTTCCGGCGCCGCTTCGACAGGGACCGCTTCATCGGACTCTTCCGCTTCCATGGGGGATTCATCCGTCTCTGTCTGCGCAGCTGTATCGCTGCTGTCCTCTGTTTCCTCAACGGCCGCTTCCTCGGGATCTTCTTCCGGCAGATCCTGATCCTCCTCTTCTTCATCGGAGAGATCCTGCTCTGCCGCTGCCTCGTCATTCTCATTCTCTTCTTCCGGCATCTGTACTTCCTCCTCCGACTGTACCGTCGGATTGCCGGTCGTATCTGTCCCGCTGTTTTCAGCCGCCATCACCGCCGCTGTGTACTGCAGCAGAACAGCGATGATCAGCATGCATACTGCCAGGTGATTTTTCCAAACCTTCATGCTCTTTCTCCTTTCGACAGCGCCTCTTTCCCGCTGTGCCTTATGTGATTCAGCTCCGCATGGAAACGCTTATGTCACTCATTATACACGGACTGCCGGATTCATCCAAACCAATGCTCAATCATTCGGCTGTCATGAACAATATTAGTGTTATTGTCTTACGGTATCCCATTCACACAAAAAGCTGTCTGTGTACATGGCAAAGGGGACATCATTCCAGCTGCCGTCTTCATTTATATCGCTAAAGGCGCAAAAATGCTCCACACCTCCGTCATTATCCGGCTGTGTTTCATCCGCCCAGTGTTCGGTATAGCTGCTGCCGCCATGGACCCATACCCAAGTGCCTTCATGGTCCATGTCTGTATAACCAAAGATCACATTTTTTTTGCCCAGATCAACCGTATACCGGTACAGAGTATCGTTCTCCTCGAGATTATTGATCTCGGCCGGGTAGCCGCCTCTTAATGCGCAGTAAGCCAGCAGTTCGCTCCATCTGTCCACACCGGAGCTTTCATATTCAATCAGCTGGTAACTGTGTCCCTGATAGACCATGGCCTCATCCGGACATAATTTGTCCTCCTCCGCGCCCGGTTTCGGACTGTCCCACTGACAGATAAAGAAATCGGAACTGTCAGAAAAGGGATCATAGCGGATACCGATGTCATAATTCTGCGCTTCTATGACCGCATTCTTCAGGCCCGTATTCAAAATCAGCCGGGCCAGGAATCCGCACTGCCCTTCACTCTCACCGGATGCCAGCTGTCCGCCCCGCTCCTGACAGAATTGCCGCATTTCCTCTTTGCCGAGAATACCTTCCTGAGAGGCCGCGAAAATCTCATAGGCTTTTCCATCATAGTTTACGGTATTGGGACCATATATGTTTTCAGGCTCTGCCGGCTCTTCAGCGGAAGACTCCTCCTGTCCGGGCTTCTCTGTGACCGTCCCGGATGTTTCCTCCTGGCCGCCCGCTTCTGTTACAGTCCCAGCGGGATCCACCGGGTCCGGATCCCCCTTGTCTTTGTCCAGAACAAGTTTCTTAAAACAAAATGCTGACAGGGCAAGAATCAGAAAGAGCAGTACCCCAATGGTCAGAATGTATTTGGTATTATTTCCTTCCCCGGATCCGCTTCCGTTGTCTGCTGCCGCCGGGCGAAGCGTGGATTCCATTTCTTCCATGGAATGATATCGCTCCTCCGGAAACTGACCGTTCCCTTTTGTCTCCTGCCAGGGGCCCCCTCCGGAATCCCCATTTCTCCCTGTCCTGAACTCCTCTATGTCATCATAGAAATCTTCAGGACTGAAATCATCTGGTCTCATACTGCCACCTCAAATCCTTTATATCAGATCATACTTTTCCGGAATCATCGGAGATAGTTTTACTTTCCAGTTACATTATATAGGACCGGCTGTATATCTCAATCTTTTTTCCCGTCTGCCAAACCGCAGCCCATAAAAAACCGGCAGAACCTGCTATAAGGCCCTGCCGGTGATCTTTCTATTTGATTTATGATCTGGCTGTCTTTACAGCTCTATGGCTGCGGATGATGGTCCGGGCTTATGCCTCTGCCTTCCAGATGCCGTGCAGATTGCAGCTCTCATAAGCGGCAACCAGCTCTTCGCCATCAGCCATAACGAACTCAGCGTAAGGCTTGTCGCCGGGCTTGAGGTCCTTCTTCTGGAAGCCCTTATTGGTCTCCGCGATGATCCATTCAATATAGTGCGCGTCCAGCATGGGATGCTCAACAGAGCCGACACTGATCTTGATGACACTGCCGTCTTTTACAATGTCCGGGATGTGTTTCTCTCTTGCCGCGTCAACAGTTCCGGGAACGATCTCGACCATAGGCTCGCCGCAGCACTTTGTGGGGCACTGGGACTCACGGAAAATAACAGCGATCTTACCGCATTTTTCGCATTTAAAGAATTTCATAACAGCCTCCTTTATTCATTTATTGTCTTGTGATTGAAGAATTAACTTTTAAGGTATTATAACATTATCCATATACTTATGCCAATAATAAGAACGGCTACAAATATCCCAGAGCAGGATTCCGTTTTTTTGAGAGGAGTCTTGCGATGAGGTCTTGTTCTGAAATCAATCCCTAATTATAATAGAAGAAAGACAACACCATTTATGTATATAATGGCAGCGGAATGGCTGAAAGGAGTTCCAATGAAAGAATTAAAAGATTATGTACTGACAATCCCGGATTTCCCGGAACCCGGTGTAATGTTCCGTGACATCACCAGTGTCCTGCAGGACGCCGACGGACTGCGGCTGGCCATTGATGAAATGCAGGAACTGGTCAAGGATGTGGATTTTGATGTTGTTGCCGGCGCCGAGTCCAGAGGCTTCTGCTTCGGCGCGCCCATTGCCTACAACCTGCATAAGCCCCTTGTCCTGATCCGCAAGAAGGGCAAGCTCCCCCGCGAAACCGTCTCGGTAGAATACGAGCTGGAGTATGGCACTGCTACACTGGAGATCCATAAGGACGCCATCCAGCCCGGACAGAAGGTCCTTCTGGTCGACGACCTGATCGCGACGGGCGGCACCAACCTGGCCATGGCGCATCTGATCGAAAGCCTGGGCGGCGAGATCGCGGGCGTTGTTGTCCTGATGGAACTGGCAGGTCTCAAGGGCCGTGAAAAGCTGGGCAAATATCCTCTGTATTCCGCTCTGACCTATGAAGGAAAGTAACTCCTTCCTTTTATAATTTGATTTCCATCAACCATAAAAGCGTATAAAAAATGCAGCAGCCGCATATGGACTGCTGCATTTTTTCAGTTATTTTAGCTGTTTTGTGATCCGTTTTTATCAGTCAAAGCTCTTGCTGTTCTTCAGAATAACGTCATGGCTGCCGCCTTCTACGATCGATGTAGAGGATACGACGGTCAGTCTGGCCTTCTGCTGCAGCTCTTCAATGGAGAGGCAGCCGCAGTTGCACATGGTGGATTTGACCTTGTACAGAGTGCTCTGCACGCCGTCGGCCAGGGATCCC
>CACXGS010000006.1 GCA_902767195.1 uncultured Lachnospiraceae bacterium
CTGGCAAGGCTCTGTGATGCATTTTATATCGGCGGAACCAAATGCGGGGCTTTGTTCGGGGAGGCTGTGGTTCTTCCCGATCCCGGTCTGATTCCTCATTTTTTTACTATGATCAAGCAGCACGGAGCCCTTCTGGCCAAAGGGCGGCTGCTGGGTGTCCAGTTTGACACTCTTTTTACGGAGGATTTTTACTCCAGGATCGGAATCTCCGCCATCCGGGCGGCGGACCGGATGCGGACACTGTTCTCTGAAGCCGGGTATCAGCTGGCTTTTGATTCACCTACCAATCAGGTTTTTGTGGTCCTGAAAAACAGTGAGATGGAGAAGCTCTCGGACAGGATTGAGTTTAGTTTTTGGGAAAAATATGATGAAGATCATTCGGTTGTACGCTTTGCATCAAGCTGGGCGACAACCGAAGAAGATATAAAGCAGTTGGCTGGGATGTTGGACAAAAAATAAGAATCTGTTTTTCTTCATTTGATCAGAGAAAGAATGATTTGGAGGATTCGATGGATAATCATATGGTTAAACAGATGTTGGAAGAAGTTTTTAATACGACGGAAGGAAATGAGTGTCTGATCGAAGGGACATGAATGATATGCTCCCAGGTACGGCTGCGGCATGTGTGCGACAGGGGTTCCCTGCGAGGACCGGATTCCCGAATAGAGCAAATGATACAGCCGCCTGTCGAGAGACAGGCGGCCTTCTTTATGTCCGGGAAATACTATTTGCCCCACTCATATTCCTCCCGGATTCCTTCGATGACCGGATCGTCCGTTTCTCCCCGGGGGGTGTCCATAAAAGCGGCGGAAGCGGAGCGGGGAGTCTCGGTCGGATTCTTCTTAATATCAAAGGGAATGCTCTCTGTGATAATAATTTGTTTGATCATCATGTTCACAGCGCCGGAGAGATTGGTCCCCAGATCTTCAAGGATGGCGGAAGCTTTCTCTTTATCTTTTTCATCAACTCTTACCTGTAAAAATGTATTTGCCATGGTCGGTCTCCTTTCTTCTGAAACAGAAATAATGACGCTTAATAATAAAAGCCAAAGCCCTTTTGCCGTCATCATTTTATGACAACATCAATACGTTGTCAATACAGGACGCCGGGCTTTCTTTCCTGCCTTTTACGGGGAGCTCTTCCTGCAGAGAGAGTTACAATCTTATCGGATGTATGTTATACTTCTTTCCATGGAGGTTATCATCATGAAAAGAAATGAAGTACCCGTCAGTCAGACCTGGGATCTGAGTCTTATTTATAATAGTCCCGAAGAGGCCTGGAAGGATGCGGAAGAATTAAAGATACTCGCCGATCAGGCGGTGACAGAATACAAAGGGAAGCTGACAGATGCGGCATCGATTGTCAGTTGTCTTCATTTGTATGAGAAGATGAATGAACTGGCATGTAAAGTCTCACATTATTTTACTCTTAGCATGGAGACGGACTATTCGAATTCTGCGGCTGTTTCCAACGCCAATCGCGCGGAGAGTATTATCACGGAATGTCTGGCAAAAACAAGTTTTATAAAAAGTGAGATCGTTGAGGCAGACAGTCCTGTTCTGGAGGAGGCGGCCGAAAAAGGCGGCACGGTTTCTCTTTACCTTAAAAAAGTGATGAGAGAGAAGCCCCATCTCCTTCACCCTGAGACCGAGAAGGCACTGGCAGCCCTGGGAGAATTCATGGCTATGCCCTATCAGGTATATAACCAGGCTAAACTCTCGGACATGAAGTTTGAGAATTTCACCGTTAATGGAAAAGAATACCCTTTAAGTTATGCTCTCTTTGAGGATGAGTACGAATATGAGAGGGATACAGATGTAAGACGCGAGGCTTTCCGCTGTTTTTCAGATAAGATCCGTGAGTATGAGAATGTGACTGCGGCCGCCTTCAATGCACATGTGTGCAGGGATAAACGTATCGCGGATATCAGGGGTTTTAAAGACGTCTTTGAATACCTTCTTTTTGACGAAGAGGTTCCGAGGGAACTTTATGACCGACAGATTGATGTCATCATGAAGAAACTCGCTCCTCACATGAGAAAATATGCGGCACTGATCAGGAGGCTTCATAAGCTGGACAGGATGACTTATGCCGATCTGAAGCTTCCTGTGGACCCTGATTATGATCCCAGGGTCAGCATGGAGGAAGCGGAGAATTATATAGCAGACGGTCTGGCCGTGATGGGGGAAGACTATGTCTCCATGATTCACAGGGCTTTTAAAGAGAGATGGATCGATTATGCAACCAATGACGGGAAGTGCACCGGCGGCTTTTGCGCCAGCCCCTATGGTGTGCCTGCATCCTTTATCCTTCTCTCCTGGCAGAACAGGATGTCCGATGTGTTCACCCTGGCTCATGAACTCGGGCATGCAGGTCATTTTGAGGAATGTAACAGGGCACAGGGGTATTTTGACACACAGGTTCCCCTGTATTATGTGGAATCCCCCAGTACTATAAATGAACTGCTGCTTACAGGATATCTTGAAAAGACCAATCCGGATCCCCGGTTCAGACGCTGGGTGCTGGGCAATACGGTAGGTAAGACATACTACCACAATTTTGTGACCCATCTTCTTGAGGCGGCCTACCAGCGGGAAGTATATAAGATCGTGGATGGAGGGGGAAGTGTTCAGGCAGACACCCTGTCTTCAATTTACAGGAAAGTCCTTACAGATTTCTGGGGAGACGGTGTTGAGATCAGTGAAGGCGCCGAGCTTACCTGGATGCGTCAGCCCCACTATTATATGGGTCTTTATTCCTATACCTATTCGGCAGGGCTTACCGTCTCTACGGGGATGGCCAGGAGGATCTTTGAGGAAGGAGCCTCCGCAGTAGAGGATTGGAAGAAAGTTCTTCGGGCGGGGAGCACAGTAAATCCCCTGGAATTCGCACAGATGGCGGGCGTCGACATTTCTACCGACGGCCCTCTCCTTGAGACCATCGATTATATCGGATCGATGATCGATGAAATGTGCGAACTCACAGAGGAGCTGGGATGATTATGGGAATAAAAGAATTATTCTGTCATTAACGGACAAGTACTTTGGTCCGTTTACAGATACCGTTTTGGGCATATGCATAGATATAGCATGTGCCCTTTCCTTTTGCCGTGATCAATCCTCCTCTGCTGACTTTAGCGACTTTTGTGTTCGAGGATTCGAAACGGACGGCAGTATGCTTTTTCACTTTTTTTCCTTTTTTCTGAGGGACAGGCACTGCCTTCAGCTTCAGGCTTTTTCCTTTTTTCAGGGAGACTGTTGTCTTACTCAGCTTTACGGACTTGTTGTTGACTGTTTTTCCTCCGGAAGTAATCACGTGGATAGTCCTGGAGGCAGCAGCCACCTTCTTTATATGGTCTTTTACCTTGTAGGCAACAATCAGGTATTTATAATAAGTGCCTTTCTTTAATTTCTTATGAACCCAGGTCTTTTTAGAAGCGGAAAGGACGGCCAGTTTCTTCATGGAATACTTTGTTCCGCACCGGTTTCCATAAAGAATATAACCGTCTGCGCCGGAGACTTTCTTCCAGTTCAGCCGGATTTTGTCTTTCGAAGCCGTTTTGGAGCAGAGACGCAGTGGCAGGAAGCCGGATCCTTTCAGGTCTCCGTCTTTCTTGATGGACTTTATCGATTTTTCTGTGCCTGCCACGGTAGAAGAATCTTTGGAATCTCCATCCGAAGCAGTTTCCTTGCCGGGGATGACTGCGCTGGTCATTTTATTACTTTCTTCTCCGAAATAATTGACGGGATTTTCTGCCTCATCATAGAAGTCAAAAGTATCACGGTCAATAATCAAAGACTCTTCCTCAATGGTAACATAGGCTTTCATGCTGACTTCATAGCTTTTCCCTGCGGTCAGACCGTCGATTACGACGGAGCTTGCGTCGGCCGGAACATCCCGGGTCTTCGTATTATCGGAGCCGGATTCTTTATAAGTGATGACATAGCCGCTGACGCCACTGTCTTTCTGGGAGGTAAAAGATACCGTCATCCTGTGATCCCCGGGGCTGATATGCTGAATCTTTGCCCTGGCCGGAAGAATGACAAACCAGGTGCTGAGAGTGCTGCCGTAATTTCCGATTCCTCTGGCAGTGACTTTTACCTTGCCGCACTTTGTATTGTTCTCATAAGAGACGGTATAGTCCTGATCTTTTACTAATCCCCATTTGTAGGTATCACCGCCTGTTTCGCCGTAGACATCGATCAGTTCCGGTTCCTGCGGTTCTCCGTTATAGACCTGCTGTATTACATGATCTCCCAAATAGGCATAGAGAAGAGCAAATTTGGTCACGTCTATCGTAACAACTTTTTTTCCATAAACTCCTGCGTCAACAATAAGGCTTGCTTTTCCGGGTTTTTTGCCGGTGACCACGGCTTCGCTGGCCTCACTGTTGGCAGGTTTCACGGTAAACACTTCAGGATCGGTAGAGATCCACCTGATGTCAGGTGCTGTGGGCAGGTCATCTGTTGCCCCCACAAAATATGTGCCGAATCGATGCTCTTCATAGATGTTCAGCACATGCATATACTCTGGCGACAGATTTTTCACCATCACATAGATACCCTGATTATCCACAGGAGTCAGGCTGGTCTTGATGGGGAAATTATCCAGAAGCCATTCCTCGGAGTTGTCCAAAAGAAGACTCTGGAGCTTTTGGGAGGACAGATCCTGCCATTGTCCGTCTATGTAGAGAAAGCTTTCTTCTTTATTGATTACCGGATTTACATGGTAGCCGCCAAGTTTCCCTGACTTTGCTTTTCCGAAACACATGCCGTACTTTCCGGAAGGTGTTTTTTCTTCGACGATCACAACATAAGTCTGATTCCTGGCAATTACAATATCAGCATCCGGAGCCAGCGATTCTCTGTGATATCCGCCTAAGGGATATGTTTTCGGGGAGGATTCATAGACACATTCTCCATCCGTTTCCGGATTGAACCAGGTCTGATTAAGAAGCAGGACTTTAAAGGTTACCGTCGAGCCGGGAGTCGCAGTAAAGAAAGAGACATCTTTCAGACGGCCGTTTTTATCTGCGGTAAAAACATTGGCCATTCTCATTTCGGTTTCTGTATCATATTCCTGGTATTCCATCACAGGCATGAGGTCGTGCTGGTGGATCATCAGGTCTTCGGACGTATCCGAATCAAAGAGATAAGCCTCGGGGAATGCCAGAGATTTGTCATAATAAGAGATCCAGAAGTAGCCAGTATGTTTGTTGGACACAGGAGTATAATTGCCTCCTGCACGATCCTCTCC
>CACXGS010000007.1 GCA_902767195.1 uncultured Lachnospiraceae bacterium
AAAAGAGCTCCCCCTCATCTGGAGGAGCTCTTAGTTATTATTCCAATACTTCCAATATTGTTGTTAATAAAGTATTCCAGCAGGAACCTTTTTTCTTGGATATTAAAAGACAGGATGATTTCATCATTTCTTCCTCTTCTTCCCGGAATACGCAGTCCAGCTGAGTCCTATGACAGCGATGCACATCATCAGCAGGCACCATATTATGGGGTTATCATCCCCGGTCTTCCCGCCGCCTCCGGCTCTGGATGTCCTGGGATTGTCCGAGGAGTTATTGTCTTTGGAAGCATCGATGTTCACCCGGTCATTGTCTCTCATCTTCCCGGTCTGTGGAATATCCTTATTGTTGCGGTTCTTTCCGGATATACTCACAACATTTTCAAGGAACTTCACTGTAGTATTTTTTTCTTTCACTCTCATGACATAGTTTAACACAACCTGATCTCCGGCATTAAGATGATCCAAAGTCAGGGTTTCCCCGGAAACGGAGATCACACTGACCCGGTCACCATTCCGGGTCCGGATGGTATCGCCCTTGCTGTTGGAAAAGCCTATGATATCAGCATACTCTAACAGCTTCCGGCTGGGTTCCTCACGGATGACCACATCTTTGGCCGGAGCGCTTCCCGGATTGCTTGCTGTCAATTTGAAAGTGATCTTCTCTTTTTTCTTATAAGTTCCCGCTCTCTTTGTACCGGAATATCGCCCCTGATGGAAAGTAACGCCGCCAGTCCGGTCTGCCAGCTTGGCAATAGCCAGTTCGGGAACTCCGACATTAATATCATCATCGTCTTCCATGTCTTTCGTTTCCGGTACCGGTATCGTCTCATCTTCAGGCCCTGTCGGATACTCCGCTGTTAATTTGACATGATTGTTCAACATTTGTGCTGACTCCACTTTGTCTTTGATCCTGGCCGTCACTGTAATATCTGTGGCATCTCCCGCCGTCAGTTTATCCAGATGAACATCGAAGACACGTCCATTCTCCCTCTTGTCTCCGGATTCCACTTTTACCTTGTTTCCCTTTTCCGTGGTAAAAGTCCCGGTCTGAACAGAGATGGATTTCTTCTCAATCACTTCCATCAAATCTTCCGCTATGGTATCTGTCAGCAGCAAATTGACCAGATCACTGGTTCCCCGGTTGGTTACGCTGATGAGATAGGTGACCCTGTCACCGGCAGAGTAGGTGCCGACTTTTCTGGTACCGGCATACCTTCCATCCTGGAGGGTTGGTCCGGTGGTACGGTCTGCCAGTTTTGCCACCACAACTCTGGGCTCACCGGGGACGTGAATGGCATCATCATCCTTCATCAATTCTGTCTCGGGGACAGGATCCAGACCTTTTCCGAAGGTCAATGCTTCTCCCAGTGTCATACCATGCAGCTCCTCATAAGATTCTGCCACCTTTTCCTTATTCGATACATTCTTTACGGGAGTAATCTCGGCCGTTTCCCCGGAATCATCCTCCTCGGATGACGGCTTCTCCTGACCGGATTCGCCGGATCCGCCATCCTGGTCTCCCGATGGAGAACCGCTTCCCGATTCCTCATCCGATATACTATCCACTTCTTCCCACTGTGCATAAAGGGTGACATCCTTATGGGGCATGGTATAATTACTTCCCTCTTTATAAGAGGTCCCTTTCCCGTTCTTTTTGGTATTCCACCCGGCAAATCGAAGACCCACGATCCGAAAGCGATTGGGATTCACAGTGATTACTGTCCCGCCGCTGCAGGGAGTCTCACTGTCTGTCTCGGGACTCAGGGCTTCCAGAGACCTTCCGGAGTCATAAGTAAGACGATATGTCCTGCTATCCCTGGTCCACTGGGCATAGATCGTCTTATCTTCCTTAAGAGTGAAAGATGTGCCCGGAACATAATCTTTGCCACTTCCGTCTTTTTGGGAATTCCAGCCGGTAAACCGGTAACCTTCCCTTGCGAAAGAATTACCGTCAACTGCTATGACAGACCCTTGATCACAGGGAGTCTCGGCATCAGTGACCCTTTCATCCTGTCCTCCATTGGAATCATAGATCAACCGCACTATATCCGAATCAGACCACTGAGCATACAGATTGACATGATGAGATGGCATGGGGATCGTATCCCCGGGCTTATAATCGGTCCCGCTGCCATCTGACCTGGTGTTCCATCCGGCAAAGGATTTCCCGGGATACCGGAACATGTTTTCGTCAATCCCAATCCTGTCTCCTTCTTTTTCGGCAGTCTCCGAATCGATACAGTTGGCTGCGGATTGATTATTGGCCCAGTAATACAAAAGCAGGGAATCCGCAGGATCCTCTTCCGGCTTCTCCCAGAGAGCATAGAGTACTGTATCCGTGTGGATGGTCATCTTATCTCCCGGCTTCACGGAATCTCCGCTGCCGTCGGGTCTGGTATTCCATCCGGCAAACACAAGCGCTTCCCCATCCTTCTTTCCGGTAAAACCGTTGCCGTCCGCAGTAATCCCGCTTCCCGGCTGACAGGGAGTCTCCCCATCGGTTCGTCGGTCGCCGGAGCCGTCATTGGCATCATAGACCAGGTGACAGGCCGGCGCCTTTTTCCAGATGGCATAGAGGATATTCCGGTTGTTCTTCAGCGGATAGCTGTCTCCAGGCTGACAGGTCTTTCCTTTTCCGTCCGACCTGGTATTCCACTGGTCAAAAATGTGTCCCTCATAACGGAAATGGTTCTCGTTGACCGTCATGCTCTCCCCGGAATGCTTTGAGTTCTCCTCGTCGGCTTCCGACTGGTCCTGGGGATTGTTGGAGAGGTAAAGCAGCTGGCAATCTCCCTCACCGGCATCATCTCCGGGCTCCCACATGGCATAAAGATCCCTGTTATCTTCACCAAGAGTATATGTATGGTCAGGCTGAAAGATCTCTCCGCTTCCGTCCTCTTTTTCGTTCCATCCTGCAAACAGATAACCGGGACGGTCAAAAGGATTCCCGTTCAATGTGACTTCCGTATTCTCCGAGGCCGGTGTCTCGCTGTCCACCTGGGTCCTGCCTTGTCCGTCATTGGAGTGATAAGTTAATGTAACCCATTTCTTCTGAGAATACTCCTCATAAGTCTTTTTCTCTTCCTCATTTCCAAGGCGGTACCTTGCAGTAAGCCGGACCCTGTTATTCAGGTTGAGAAGATTTCCCGTATCCTCCTTCACGTTCCCGGTAAGCAGCACAGTAACCGAGTCCCCGGCTCCCAGGAAATCCAGAACCATTGTCTGTTTGTCCTCCAGACTGGTGCGTACGGTTCTTCCTTCTGATGAAGTATAGTCTTTCTTTTCGAAAGTGACCGAATCCATATCCATCGCTTTTTGCAAGCGCTCACTCATCTGATCCTTAAGCTGAAGCCGGTAAAGGTTGGAAGTTCCGCTGTTGGTTACCGTAATACGGTATTCCACCTTTTCTTTTCCTCTGTAGGTTCCGCTGACCTTAGTGTCAGCCTCATAACGGCCGTCTTTTAATACAGCTCCTGTCGTCCTGTCTGCCAGCTTCGCCACCCTGGTTTCCGGAATGCCCGGAACTTCAATCTTGTCCTTATCTATTCGGGGTCTGGTGGGCACATCTTCCTCTCCATTGAAATACCAGCCATTGGTCCGGACCTCATTAACGACATCCCTGCAGTTCCCGATCTCCTCTTTCAGAGTCAGATGATAGGTCAGTTCGACATAGTCGCCGCTCTTGAGGACATCATTCTGATCATCTCCTGAACAAAGGAGAAGCTCACTGCGATCGACCTTTGTCAAAGATACTTTCGCCTTCTCCTTTGTTGTCAGCTCCTTTGGGGCCTCCTCTTTCCCGTCAAATAAAAAGCCCTCTGAGCCGGGCCTGGTGATGTTTTTCAAGGCATCGCTCATGGTATCCTTTACCGTGATCTTTTTGAGAGAAGCCTTCCCGGTATTCTTTACATAGATGGTATATTCCACCGTCTCACCGGCCTGATAGACTCCCGGCACCCGGCTGCCGGATCGGATCTCCCCGTTCTCTATGGTGATGCCGCTGGTACGGTCTGCAACCTTAAGAATACCGGGATCTCCGTCCCCGGGAATGTGCAGGCTATCCTGGTCCTTGACAAGACTGTTGCCCTCTCCGTCAACCAGTCCCTCCGTGGGAACCCTTTTTCTCTCCGGTTTATCCTGGTCTTTCTCATTATATTCATATTCCGCCTCTCCATAGACAATATTATCGAGAGAGTAGGCATTAGCGGCATCCTCCTTAAGTTCTGCCGCGAAATGAACTTCCAGGCTGTCTCCCACCTTCAGTCTGGAAAGATGGAGAATCTGTCTGGAATCTTCGTCTGTATGAATGCGGATCGTATCACCTTTTGCCGTCTTCATCGTCCCGGATTCCGGAAGGATAAATCCGGCTTTGCCCTCTTTTACATAGTGGGCAAGGCTGACCGGTGTGTTCTCATCCACATGGTCCATATCGTCAGTCAGCACCAGATTATACAATGGCACATTGCCGGTATTTGTGACATGGATCCTAAAGTCTGCCGTCTCCCCGCCCTCATAGATGCCGGGTACTTTCTTCTGGGTATACCGGCCCAGACTCTGGTCATAAGTGACTGCCGTACCTTCTTCATTCACTGTACGCTCCGCCAGCTTGGCTACGGAGAAGGCAGGATTCATAAGATGATTATTTACGTTCACGGTACAGGTGACATAAGCCTGATGCTCATCGGTGCCATACCGGAACACCGCCTTCCAGACCTCGTCACTCTTCACATGGTCTTTTCCGCCTTCCTTCTCTTTAATATCATAGCTGCCGATATATAATTCATGTCCTTTCGTTGTCTGTGCTGTTCCGGTCTGATCGGTACGGATCTCATCCACCACAGTTCCTTTGGACACCAGAGGCCGGGCATCCGCCAGAGGATTCCCCTTCTCATCCAGAGACCAGGGTGCATAAATATCCTCCGCTGCGGAGACAGTAAAGAGAACATCCGGCACAGGTTCCGCCCTGTCATCCAGCTTTTTGACATAGAGGCGCCCCTTCTGCAGGTCGTTGGTCACTGTGACAGATCCTTTCCGCTCCTTATTATTCTTTACATCAAGATAGCGGATCTTTTCCCAGTCAGAATCCCCGGCCATGTCCTCCGAGATGACAAATTCCCAGCTTCTGTCACTCAGGACACATCCCCCGGGAGCCTTTTTTTCCACGATCCTGTACCTGCCAAGGTTATCCATGGTATTGACAATGGGTTCCTGATTAGTATAGACCAGAGCCCCTTTATCATCTTTTCCCTGTCCCAGAATCTGAAGACGGACATAGTCTCCCTCTTTCCCGGACCACTCTTCCAAAGCAAACTCTGCCCCGGCCAGAGCTTCTCCGGTGTCCGAACTCTTCTTATAGAGCCGGATGCTTCCTTTGGGTATCTCCCGGTTCTTATTCCTGCAGATCTGCTTATCATTTAATGTGACAGCAACCGGATCATCCTCCGGATAGCAGGAAGCATCTTTAAGACTTTCAATCACGTAGGACCATCGGGATCCGGCTGCCGCGTTCCACACTGTCTCATATTCTTCGGGAACAGAAATCTCTTTAATGCAGTAGGGTCCTTCTCCGAATTCTTTCCGGTAGATCTCTGCCTTGTCGGTGCACCGGAATTCCGCCAGACCTTCCTCATCGGTTTCCGCGATCATAATCGCCTTATCCCGGTCCGGATTCTCCACGTCTCTCCCTCCATAGAGTCCGAACACGACACCCGGAACCGGCTTCTCGGAATCTTCATCAATCTTCTTTACCAGAAACCGGTTGCTGATTCCGGTAATGGTCTTCTCTGTCTCCTTCCGGATCGAGGAGCCCATGTTGTTGGCAACTATGATCTGAGCGGTATTGTCAATCCGGATCATCCCCACATAGATCCCGTCTTCTTCCTTCCCGCTTTCCTTAAACCAGTCCGTCAGCTGATGGCCGATTCCGGTCAGTTCCTCATCCGGGCGGACGGAAACAGCGATGTGAAGATAGTAGGTATATCCGTAGAAAGACTCCTCTTTCAAGGCGTCCTGTTTAGCCAGAGCCGAAATCTTTGTGGTGTGATCTTCTTCCTCCTCCTGACTAAGATCAAACAGGTCTGACACCTCTTCATAAGAGTAGTCTTCCTTTTCCCCGGAGTCGACTCCGCGGTAGACCTTCATATCAGTAACCTTCAAAACAGGTTCCAGGAAGTCTTCAAATCCGAATTCCGTATACCTGGCCTCACTGACATCGCCTATGCCGGCGGCAGAGACTGACAGGACATACACGTAGGGATCGGTTCGTCGGTTCAGAATCATCTTGTCTTTCCCCAAAACGGATTCCTCTTTTTTAATGTCACCGGGGTATTCTTTCTTACTCCCTCCTCCCGGAATGGGTGCCAGATGCACATCGGCCCGGAACATAAGCAAGCCGGTACTGTTGGACTTGCTGTAACAGACATTCTGGGAATCCGGTGTATCTGCCGGGAGTCCGTATCCTCCATCCACG
>CACXGS010000008.1 GCA_902767195.1 uncultured Lachnospiraceae bacterium
TGAAGCGACTTTTGCAGTATATGTCCAAGTACAAGTTCCGGCTGATCTTAGTTGCCATTTGCATGGTAGCCGGTTCCGTCTGTTCCGTTCGGGCGGTCTATTATATGAAGCCCCTGATCAATGATTATATTACGCCGCTTATAGGTCAGAAGAATCCGGATTATTCCGGATTTGCCCAGGTGCTGATAAGAATGGGACTCCTGTATCTCTTTTCGGTTCTGGCATCTCTTCTTCAGGGAGTGATCATGGTAAGTATCAGTAATGATGTCATGTTCCTGATCCGGAAAGATATGTTCCGGGTGATGGAGCATCTCCCCATGTCCTATTTTGACCGGCATAACCGTGGTCAGATTATGAGCTACTTTTCCAATGATGTGGATGCCCTGAGCAATATGCTCAGGCAGAGTATTCCCCGTGTCGTAGAGGGAATTACCGGAATCATCACGATTCTGGTAACCATTTTCACTGTAAATGTAAAGATGGCTCTGGTCGTGGTGATAAGTGTATCTGTCATTGTACTGGCTCTCCGCCTTCTGACGGGGAACAAGTCCCGGTACTATATCGACCAGCAGCAGTGTATGCAGGAAATGAATGATTTCGGGGAGGAAATGATATCCGGACGAACGGAGATCAAAGCATTTTCCAGGGAAGAGAAGGTCGGAACAGAGTTTGCCAAAATTAATGAACGATTGTTTGAAAATGTCAACAAGGCAGATTTCTTTGCCAACAGTATGTTCGACTTTACCTCAGGACTAACTAACCTTGGTTTTGCAGCCGTGGCAGTCAGCGGCTGTCTGATGTGTTTCAGGGGGATGGCAGATCCCGGTACTGTGGGTGTATTCCTCCAGTATTATAAGAAGCTGATTACCCCGGTAACCAGAATTGCAAAACAGGTCAGCAATGTGATGGAAGCCATGGCAGGCGCTGAGAGAGTCTTTTATTTCATTGATCTTCCGCTGGAAGAAGATGATGGAAATATCAGGCTTGTAGCTTGTCAGGCATCCGCGGACGGTATGCTAAAAGAAAGTGACAGCTATTCCGGAAGCTATGCCTGGAAAATGCCTTCGGGTCAGCTGAAGGCCTGCCGGGGAGCACTTCGCTTTGCCGATGTAACCTTTGGATATGTGGAAGGAACACCGGTACTTAAGAACCTTGATTTTGAGGTGGAGCCTGGGCAGAAAATTGCCTTTGTGGGATCTACCGGAGCGGGGAAGACGACGGTGATCAATCTGTTGAGCCGCTTCTACGAGATCTTTTCCGGAACAATCTACTTTGACGGGATTGATATCAGAGATATAAGAAAAAATGATCTTCGCCGTGCTGCCGGGATAGTCCTCCAGGATACCCACCTGTTCGGAGGAACGGTGAAAGATAATATACGCTATGGCTTTGCCGAGGCGACGGACGAGAATGTAAGAGAAGCCGCAAAGATTGCCAATGCGGATTATTTCATCAGCCGTATGAAAGACGGATATGATACCCGGCTGTCTCAGGACGGAGGATCCCTCAGTGAAGGAGAGCGCCAGCTTCTGGCTATTGCCCGGGCGGCAGTGGGAAAGAATCCTGTACTTGTTCTGGATGAAGCCACCAGTTCCATCGACTCCAGAACGGAACTTTTGGTAACAAAAGGCCTGGAGGCACTGATGGAAGGGAAAACCGTCTTGATGATTGCTCATCGCCTGTCGACGATTCGCGGAGCAGACCGGATCATTGTGCTTGACCATGGCCGGATCGTGGAATCCGGAAATCATGAGAAGCTTATGGCAGAAAAAGGTCTGTATTACAGTTTATATACCGGTACGGGAGTTACCGCATAAAAAAGTCCGGCTTTGTGCCGGACTTTTATCATTCAAATGCTATTTTGCCACAAGAGCATGTTCAGCGCCCCTCAGCAGTTTTGTCATTCCTTTGGTCAGAGTGGAAGTTCGGATGTTCTCCAGGAAGGGAACGGCATCTTTGAGGGCATCGTAGGTTGCCGGATCGATTTTAAAATCCAGTTCCAGGGCAAAGCGCAGAACACGCAGAATGTCCCCGGATTTCTCTTCATTAAGAGGGCGATTCA
>CACXGS010000009.1 GCA_902767195.1 uncultured Lachnospiraceae bacterium
ATAAAAAGGTACCGGATCGCGGCCTGCATGCCAGTGTGATCCGGTACCTTTCCATATTATTCCTTTTCATCTTGTCATGGTAAGAGAACAGAATATCTATTTGTTCTCCTCTACTTTACCCGTGGAAGGATTGTAGATCAGATCATAATCCTCGCCGTTATAAGTAAAAGTAACTTGGTAGGATTCTCCTTTTCCAATCTCTTTAATATGCATATCCTTTGCTTCCCCGGGACTGACATTAGCATACTTGCAGCACTGCGAGATGGCTTCGCTGAAAGGATCTCCGCCTCCCGACTTCTCCTTTGCCTGATCAGTGATATGCTCAGGCTCTCTCTTCTCCAGCAATTCCCCTGTTTTCGTGTCAAACTTGTAGAAGAAATCACCGTCACTGGTGTTGAAGCTGACTTCTATGGCAGAGCCATCCTGGTTCTTTTTGATCTTAAGATTTTCCCCGGCGGCATAGTCAACCGGGCACTGCTCCTTCAATGCATCGAACACGTCATCCTCGGTAAAGGATTCATCAGAACTGGAGCTGGTAGTCTTCTCCGGCTCAACTTTCTCCAGAATCTCCCCTGTGTTGGCATCGATCGTGTAAGCGTACTCACCGTCTGCTGTGTTGAAAGTAAAAAGGATGGTACCATTCTTCTTTCTTCTGATTTTTTTGTTATCCGCACTGAACTCATCAACCGGGGCTTCGTCAAAGACAATCTCAAATAAATCATCATCGCTGAGCTCTTTTTTCGTCTCCGCTGCTGCTTCCGTCTCCGTCGCTGCTTCTGTCTTTACTGCTGCTTCCGTAACTGTCACGGCAGCTGTTGTGGCTTCCGCCTCCGGCTCAGGGGCCGCTGCACCACCTCCGCAGCCGGTCAGTATCAGGGCAAACAATACTGATGTCAGTAACAATACATTTCCCTTCCTTATCATAGACTCATTCCTCCTTCTCTGCTTGATACTCTTTAAAGGTTAATCCCATGGCGTTGGCATATTTTTCGGCGTAACTTCCCTTTACTCCATAGATGGTAAGCTTCTTGCTGTTTTCATCAAAAGCTTTGATATCAATATCTATGTCTTTGGATGGAATTGTGACGCTTGTCAGCCGCGAGCAGCTCCGGAAGGTATCCTGGTCCAAAAAAACAATGGTTTCCGGCAGCACGACTTTCTCCAGCTTGATGCAGGTATTAAAAGCGCCATATTCCAGCTTTTTTAATGTGTCGGTAAAGATCATTTCTTTCAGGCCGGTATGGGCGAAAGACCATCCGCCGACGACTTCCAGAGAAGAAGGAATATTGATCCTGGAAAGTTTTGTACAGCCCCGAAAGCCATTATAACGGATAGCTCTCACGGTGTCCGGCAGGATCACTTCCTCAATCTCGTTGTGATCTTCAAAACATTTCTCTCCGATGGCGGTAACCGAAATGCCGTCAATCTTTTCCGGAACCTTTACGACGGCTGCGTCTTTTCTCGCATATTTATCCAAAGGGATCCCATCGTACTTCTCTGTATACAGATAATCGTCAGCTCCCTGTGTATCCGCGCCTGTGCTTTCACTTCCCGTTGTTCCTGCCTGATTATCCACATCGGCAGCAGCGACAGCGGCGTCCGCGGATGTTTCTTCCGAAGGATTTTGTTCGTCAGCCTGGGACTGGCTGTCAGATCCGCTTTCTGTCTCGTAAGTGACCTGTACTCCCTGGCTGTTCTGTCCCGTTGTCTCTGACGTTGACGGCTTCCTGTTCATCATCACAAGGCCGCCGATCAGCACGACAGCCGCTATAGCCGCCGCGATCATAAGGTATTTCTTAGAGGAAACCGGAGGCTTCTCCCGGGAAGTCCCTGCGGAAGGGCTTGCCTCTTTCACAGAGGAAACAATCTGCTCCTGTCCCTGATTAGAGGCAGCCCTGTCCTCCCCCGTCAAGCCAAACCGCGCAAATGCATTAGTATATTTATAGAGGAATTCTTCCTGGGTCATGTTGTACTTCAGAATCGCCTGTTTGGTACCAATCTGAAGTTCCAGATCATCGGGCAGGACGGTTTTCTGCAGATGAATGGCAATAAAGGGAATCTTTTTTGCGATGGCAAAATTGATCTCATTCTTACAATTGGCGGATGCCACCGAATTGGGTGTTATCATAGCCACGACCAGCGCACAGTTTTTCAGCGCTCTGGCAATATCTGCGGTCCATTCATTTCCCGGAGCGATACCCTCGTCATACCACACCCTGTATCCCCGGTCATGAAATTCTTTGATCAGCGGGAAGACGATCTCATGGTCGGCGTGGGCATAGCTGATAAAAATGTAAGGCTCTGTCCCATGGTAGGCAGGAAATGGAATTCTTCCAACGCCAGGGACCAGTCTTGATCTATTATTTGAAGTATTTCCCATATACAAATCTCCATTCCCATATAGCATAAACAACGATAATATTTTATAATTAAAATATACTATATCTTTGAACAGACCACAATGAAAGAATCCAGAATCTTTATATATTATGGATGAGAAACAGCCGCATAACCTTTTAGGCTTCCGGCATGAAAACATATTTGATAATGGGGTGAAATCATGATACCACTACCTGCGGGTGCAGATACCGAAAAGAAGACTTCTTTGATTCGACAGGAAGATCTGAATAAAATTAAAGCATTTAACCGGGACTGCCAAAACTGGAAAAAAAGGCAGCAAGCAGCTTCCCGCCCCAGAGAGAACGCGATGTTTTCACGTCTTTTGTCCACCTATCATGCAGCAGACGGCCTGAGTGTGGAAAATGCCAGAAAACATTATCGTATCATCGCTGTCCTTTCCCTGAGTGCCACCCTGTTGACCATGGCATTTCTCTTATATGATGAAATGTCTCTGTATGGACTGATCCTTGTCTGTGGTTTTCTCCTGCTCTCTCTCTTCTTTATCAACAGAGTTGCAGAACATTGGCATTATCACAGAAAATACCTGGAATACCGTCTCCTCGCCGAAGGAATCCGGGTTCAGTATTATCTTATGAAAGCGGGAATCAGGAAGGATGCCGCCGCCCTTCTTCCCTGGTCCTGGCAGTTCAATGTTCCCTGGACGAAGACAGCATTAATATTGCTGGCGGATCAGGAAAAAGACAGTGATCTGTCTCCTCTGTCCCAGGAGCCGATTCTGGATCTTTGGATCAGAGATCAGAAAGAATATCACAAGAATGCTTTAAAGAAAAACATACTAAGGAGAAAAACAAACGACCGTATTATGACCGCGGCATTGTTTCTGTCCATACTGGCCTATCTCTCCGCTCTGGCATTTGAGATCGGTCCTGGAGGCCTGTTCAGCGGAGAACCTGCACTGGATCCCGGGAGTCTTGAAACCGTTCGGACAATTCTCAAGATCGTTCTTGGAACCCTCTCAGCAGCAACCCTCTTCGCCGGCAACTTTTACGGAAAGCTTTCTCTGGAAGATACAGAGCAGGGGCACAGGAGAATGATCGCCCTCTTTGAACAGGCGGAGGCTGATATCATAGAACATGGAGAGACCGAGGACAGACTTCTGTACCTGGCGAGAGAAGAGCTGTCAGAAAACAGCAGCTGGTATGCTTGTCAAAATAAGAATACACCGGAAATCAGTATTTGAATCTAGAATGACTGACCAATTTAATTTCAAGAATTACAAAGGAGTGGTGGTTATGAAAAAATATTTGAAAAGACTCTTACTGTTGACTTATGTCGTATTATTCCCCCTGTTCAGCTGTGTGGAAGTCTCGGCTTCCTATTCTCCCATCACTCATGATGGCAAAACTTCAGGCTGGACCAAAAAGACCTGGTATAAATACTACATGAAATATGGGGAATATGAGTATGAATCCATCCATGATATGTTCCCCTATTACAGAGCCGTAGATATCAATGGAGACGGTGTGAAAGAGCTGATCTTAACCGGATCCAAGAATACTGCTGACCATTATTCGAATTTCATAAAAATACTGACTTTATATAAGAATAAAATCAGAATTATGAAATCGATTGATCAAAAAAAGATAAATATTCTCTACTTCAGGAAAAAGAGCAGCAAGCTTGTTTATTATTACAGATCATCCCATAAATATCATTTTAAAGTATATAAGATGAAAAAAGGAAAGCTCGTCCGCACGAAGGCAGGAGATTATTACAAGCCTTATCATTTCAAAGGCCACAGGAACAAGAGATCGGTTTATACTCTGAATGGCAAAATAACAAGTAAGAAGAGATTTATGAAATATTTCAACAAGTACGTACGTCAAGAAGAGAGGATACACTATAAAAATACCCCGGATTACAGTTAATGTGCCAGGAAAGTGTGTCAGAGGGAACGGTTCTCTGAAACACAGAGAACCGTCCCCCCTGACATGGACATGCATTGACACTGTTTTTTTGTTGTTGTATCATAGAAAAATGTTAGTATTATTTTACGATATGGAGGTTAGAAAATGTCTGTTCCGGATAAAAGCATTGATCCTCGCCTACTCGTTGCTGCGAAAAAAGTCTTTCTGAAAAAGGGCTTTGAGATGGCTTCGCTGGCAGAAATCTGTCGGACAGCCGGTGTGACAACAGGCGCTCTCTATAAACGATATCGTGGAAAAGAAGATCTTTTTGCAGAGGTCGTATCGAATACGATCCGTGAGATGAAAGAATATGTTTCTTCCATAGAGGAGTCGGATCTTTCCCGTTTGACAGATCAGGAGCTTTACGATGGGTTCTCTATGAGGGTCGAAAACAATATTCATTGGCTGAGGTTTCTTTATGAGCGTAAGGAAGAGCTTTTTCTGCTTATCAAATGTTCCTCAGGAACAAGATATACCAATTTCCACCATGACTGGTCTGAGATCACAGCCAGCCTGATCTACAAATATTATCTTGAGGCAAAAAAACGCGGTCTTACGTCCGCAGAAATACCTCCGGAAGAGATGCACGTACTTGCATCCGCTGTGTGGACCCTATACTATGAGCCATTGATTCATGGTTTTTCCTGGGAACAGATGGAACAGCATGCCGAGACGATGCATCACTTTATTGACTGGCACAAAGTGTTCGTTATCAGAAAACCAGACTAAGGGGCCGCCGCATTAAAGCGAATTACAGATTTGAAATAACACGGGACATGATAGTCCATGCCGTTTATATCAACGAGGTTTCTGCTTTAATGCGGCAGCCCCTGACACAGAATCGTCCTTCCTGGCACAACCTGACATATTATTATAAAGGTGATGATAATATTTTTTTCAGGAAGTTTGCGGCATCTAAGATTTTCTCTTCTACCTTCTTTTCTATATCTGACAGACTATCTTTTATAGATTCTGACATAGGCTTCATGCCGGGAACATTTTCGAAGCATACGCCGGAAAGCATACGCCGATCTTCTTTTCTGGCTATTTCAACCGAGATTCCAATCTCATTCAATTCTTCGATGAAGGCTTCCAGGAACTCTTCCGAAGAAAACGTCTGGAAAAAGCTCAGAAAGAAGGTATGATTCAGGCAGACTGCTTCTACCAGCACATCATAGACATCCGCTTCCGACAGACCATACACTTCACTGATATAAGGATCAAGAGGCCCGAAACCTTTACTTA
>CACXGS010000010.1 GCA_902767195.1 uncultured Lachnospiraceae bacterium
CAGCTTTTTTCTTCACAAAAACAGCAAAAGAGTGCATATAGTCTGTACTCTTTTGTATTTACAACTTTGTCATTGTTTCTTATAATTAATGTAACTATGAGTTCATTAGAAGATCCGGTTCTTTCCGGAAGAAAAGGAGTTCTCATGACCAGAGATATGATTAATAATGGTGTTAATGCGGGCGAAAAGGATCGTATGATCCAGGAATATGTTCCCGGCAAGCAGATAACACTTGCTCATATGGTAACCAGACCAAAAGCATCCGTCTACCAGAAGCTTGGACTTCCGGACGAGTACCATGATGCCATCGGCATCATGACCATCACACCGTCAGAGGCCACCATTATCGCTGCTGATATCTGTACCAAGGCAGCATCGATCAAGCTGGGCTTTGTTGACCGTTTTTCCGGTTCCGTTATTATCGTCGGAACCACTGCCAACGTAGAGTCCGCCCTGAACAGCGTGATCAGTACTTTCTACAACAAGCTGGGCTTTGATGCCGTAGCCATCACCAAGACCTGATACCGGAGATTATTTTTATATGAAGATTATGCTAATCGGTGCTTCAGCCGCTGGAAAAACAACGTTGATCCAGCGGCTTCGCCATGAAGAAATAAAATACGACAAGACCCAGGCTGTGGAATATGTCGGCAACTTTATCGACACACCCGGTGAATATATGCAGCAGAGAGGCTATTGGGGCCCTTTGACCATTACATCCCACGATGCGGATATCATCTGCTTTGTCCAGGATTCCAGCAGTGAAGACTGCTGGTTCTCCGGGGGCTCGGCCTACAAGTTCTCCAAGCCGGTGGTGGGGATTGCAACCAAGATCGACCATGAGAATTCCAATCTCCGCCGGGCTCATTCCTATCTGGCTCTGGCAGGCTGTACCACCATCTATGATGTCAGTGCCCTGACCGGAGAGGGGATCGAGCATCTGGTCACAGAACTCCACAAGACCGTAGAGCGTTACAAACAGAAGAACGCCGCCCGTTATGCAGAAGACTACTTTGACTGAGATTCCGGTCTTGATGACAACGATATAAACCCACGAAAAAAAGAAGGTTCGGTGAACCTTCTTTTTTTGCGGTTATAGTGTAGTCTGATCAGACAATTATACTTAATTACATCTTGGAAGTAGCCTCGTCCATATTCTTCTGACGCAATGCTTTTAACAGGGAAGCCGGCTCTTCTTTCGCTGCAGGAGCTCCAAAAGCAGTGGATGCTTTATACTTCTCAATATACTTTCTTGATATATCACTCTGTGCCAGATCATTGCCGAAATCAATATGTCTGTTCTTTCTGGCAAGATTCTTCTCCCTCATCTCCTTGAGGAGGGAATCGCCCTGACCTTTAAACCCATAAGCTTTGTATTTCTCGATAAACTTCTTTGAAATATCGCTTGTTGCCACAGAGTTGCTGAATTCAACCTTGCCGGACTGTTCCAGATTAAACTTGTGTAAATTCTCAAGAATCGTGCTCATAAGTACACCTCACATTCCCAACACTTCACTTATTGCGACCATCCTGTATAGTCTGCACTGAAAACCTATTAATCTGTATTTATTATAATACATCCCTTCCGGCCGCAATTATGCTTTACCACATAATCTATTGGAAAATGTCATTGTACTTTTACGATTCCGTTAGAATTCGTCCCTTTCTTCTCCACTTTGTCATATCTGATCCGGACGATAGTGTAGATAATATCATTATTTTGTTCATAATACTTGAATCTGGTTGCCTGAAATCCGTTCTCTCTCATTTTTCTGTAATCACCCCCGCCGGAGTACCACAGCGGGTGTCCCTTATCATCTGTCCCGGCATAGACTGTGGTGTGGGGTGCATAGCCGTTGATCGTAAAGCCGCAGATATCACCCGGCTTCAGATCAGGACATTTTTTGACCGGCTGGTCGGGATGAAGAATCTTAAATTTCTCCGGATGGTCCTTAATATAATCATAGGCCGCCCCGTGGGGCTTTTTGCTGAACCACATCGTTTTCCCCTTTGGAATCAGGCCCATCTCCTGCAGGGTCCAGGAGACATAGGTTGCACAGTTGAAGCCCTTGGAACCTTTCAGTGTTTTTCCTCCCCCGTTTCTGCTGAACTTCATATTATGTTTATGAAAATATTCCAGCATGCTTTTCAATGAGACGAAAAAATCTTCTTCTGTCAGGAATACCTTTTTCTTCTCTGTCGTCGCTTCAATCCCTGTCTGCGGCAGAGGAATGACGGCAACAGGGGCTTCTTCGTCCTCAGGCTCTTTTTCATCCGGTTCGGGGGCAGAATAATCATCCACCGGCAAAGGGGCCGGTTTCTGCGGTTTCTCTGTGGATTCAGTAATCCGGCTTTCCTTCTTTTTTTCTTCCCCATAACTCTTATGGCTCTGGGCCTTGCCGATCAGGATAGCCATGACCAGTGCCAGCATCATGGCTCCCACAATGACAATGGGAATATAATCGATCAAAAATGATTTTCTTTTTCTCATACTCTGTCCTCCTCCCCAGATGACAACCGGATTATTCTGAGGTTTGTTTTATGTTGATAATATTTTTACTTCTTGTTATAATTGCTTATAAAAATATAATAACATAAAGGAGATCATCATGTTCCAAAAGAATTTTATCGTATGCGTAGCCTGCTTCATTCTGGCATTCGGCATCATTATCGCTGCTACATCCATGTTAGACAAGACCAGGGAGTATACGGAGGACGTCCAGGAAGAGGAGTCCACCGGCTCGGTCTTCGATGAGGAAAAAGCAGAGCAGGAAGAAGATGACAAGGAAGCTTCCGGTAAAAAAATGAAAAAAAAGATCCTGAAGACTCTTTTCGAGGAGAATTCCACCGAAGAGTATGATAAGCTCAAAGTCCGTCTGGATCATGAGAACAACGTTTATAACATTTTCTATCATCCCACAGAAGGCTCCTGGAACGAAACCGACTTTATCCGGAATCAGATCACAAGATATGTCGCCTTCTGTGAGAAAGCCTATGAATTAAAGGATCCCAAGCCGATTGCTTTTCATGCTTCCATCGATATTGACAATGGATCCGATAATGTTACCACTTTAGATGGTTTCACTATTCACATGACTCCGGAACAATTCGCAGGACTGGACTGGGAAGATCTGGAAGACGAACCTGTATGGAAGATTCTTTCCGACAATTCCGAAGAGCTCTGGATTGCTCCTGAGATCAAGGACAAAGTGAACACAGAGAAGATCTATTACGAGACACCGTTTTAATTATTTGGTCAGCAGCTTCTGCTTCAGCTCGTTCTCGAGCTCCTGAAGCCTGCCTTCCGCTTCTCTTCGTCTCTCCCGTCCTTCTTTCTGGATAATCAGGACCTCATCGATGGTGGTGATCAGGGATTCATTGGTGGAGATCAGCGTCTCCATATCCACGATTCCACGTTCACTCTCTCTTGCAGTTTCCACCGTCGCCATCTTCAGCTTCTCGGAATTCTTTCTGAGAAGCTCATTGGTCAGGTCGCTTACTTTTCGCTGGGCTTCCATAGCTTTCTTGGAATGCTCAACCCCCAGGGCGATGACCATCTGGCTCTTCCAGAGCGGAATGGTGTTGGTGATGGTGGTCTGTATCTTTTCCGACATGGTAATATCGCTTGACTGGATCATACGAATCTGGGGAGCCATCTGAAGGGACACCATTCTGGTGAGTTCCAGATCATGGATTTTCTTCTCAAACCGTATGATCCTTTCGTTCATGTCACTGACTTCCTGGGCATCTTCCGCCAGCCCGGTCCTGGCCGCCTTCTCCCTAAGAGCCGGCAGCTCTTCCTTCTTGACCATGTCAAGTTTCTTTCTCCCCGCCAGGATATACATATTAAGTTCCCGGAAATACATTTTATTTAACTCGTAAAGTTTATCCAGAAGAGCGCTGTCTTTCATCAGCTGGATCTGGTGTTCCTCCAGACTTCTTGAAATCTTCTCGATATTGGAGGATGCTTTGTCATAGCGCAGGCGGGCCGCCTGGGCCTGGTCTGCTTTCTTGCGGAAGAAACCGCCGATTCCTTTCGCTTCCTCCCGGTCAAAATTCTTGAGTTCCGTCACAACACCACCCAGAAGATCGCCAATTTCTCCCAGGTCTTTTGTACGGACTTTCTCCAGAGTCCCCTCCGAAAAGTCAGCCATCTTGTGCTGGATGCCGGCTCCGTACTTGAGAATGGATGAAGAATCCTCCAGACGGATCTCATCCACAAATGCATCCACCTGCTTTTTCTCCTCTTCCGTGAGATATTTCTCCTCCTGATAAACAGGAGCAGCTGCGGCTTCCTCTACCGTTTCAAGTTCTGCGGTGAGATCTCCATCAGGATCCAGTGTAAGAGACGGGCCTTCCTTTAATAATTCATCAATATTCATAATATAGCCTCCTCCTTGTCTTTATTCGGTGTAAAAGGAGAATCCATGTATCCGTCCTGTGCCAGCATGGTGGAAAGAACCTGGATATCAGCAGACACATCAAGGACATCCTCCTGAAACAAATCATCGTACATACGAAGCAAAGCTGAGTTCATCGTGTCAACAGCCTGGCTGATCTCCTCCCTGGAGCCGGCGATATTATCTCCCTGAACCGGCTGTTTTTCCAGATCGGAATAAACCCGGAAGAGATTGATCACCGAGGGAAGGTAATAATGTACCAGGCGATAGGTCTGCGGAATCTTATCCGGATGACTGTCCACACAGACAAAGATCCGTGTAGTGTTCCGCTCAAGCTCCGACAGTTTATGAAGCATTTCCTCTGACTGGATAATAGAATGATACTGGCGAAGTCTGACCAGAGCATCCTCCATCTGCCGTCGGAATTCCTCTCTCTGTCTCTCCGATTCGGAAGTCTGGTTCCAAAGAGGTTCCGCTTCCCGTTTCATCCTCTCCTCTTCCTCGCGGATCTTCTGGGCGGCTTTGGCATTATTATATAACTCAATGGCTTCCGCATTCAGCATCAGGCATGTCTGTTCCTGATCCATCATGGCGCCGGGGACCAGATGACTGTCCAGAGCATATCGAATGTCTTTCTTTATCTTCAGAAGAGGATAGTCGCACTGGTCTCTTAACTGGGACAGCATAATGTAGGACTTGCCTTTCCACAGATCCATGTACTGTCTCAGACGAACATTTCTGGTACAGGTCCGGATTCCCCTCCATACCAGATAACCACTTAAAAAAGTCAGAGGGAGAAAAATGCATTCCCCGATCATCGTCAGGGCAAACAATGCCGCTGACACCGGCCTGAAAACAAATGAAGTGATTCCCATTCCGAGACTGATCCCTCCGAACACGGCAAGAAGTATCGATCCGAGGGCGATCTGCAGGGGACCCGCATAGGTTCCGGGCAGAGGCTGGGGCCTCGGTTTCGGGGGGAATATTCTGTTCTTTATCTCCTGATATATATTTTCTGTCATCATATCACCTCATATAATATATATGACTCCTGCTAAAAGGGAAAAAACTGCATGGTTACTATAGCACAGTTCTTCGTCTTCTTCTACTGTACAGGCTTCCGGCA
>CACXGS010000011.1 GCA_902767195.1 uncultured Lachnospiraceae bacterium
CGTATAGATTCCTTCCCTTATCAAAAAGAATCGTCTCTTTGGAATTCAGATATTTAGGTTCCCCGGAACCCATCACTCTTCCTCCGAATCCGATCACCCGGTTCCTGACATCCATGATGGGAAACATAACCCGGTTGAAAAACCGGTCATGGCTTCCCTTCTCCGTGTCGATGGTTACCAGGGACGAATCCTTCATATCCCGGTCCTTAAACCCCTTTCCTTTCAGATAACGGTAGAGGTCATCCCGGTAAATGTCAGCGTATCCCAGACCGAACTGCCGGATCGTCTCATCGGTCAGTCCCCGGTTCTTCAGATACTCCATGGCTTTTCTGCCGCGATTATTCTTCAGCAAAACATGATAATAGACTGCGGCCTGCCGGTTCATCTCCTTGAGAACCTCCCTGGAATCCGCTTCCCGCTGCTCCTCGGGACTCCTCTCCCTTACCGGCAGCTCCACGCCGCCCCTCCTGGCCAGTTCCTCCATGGCTTCCGAAAAGGAAAGCCTGTTATACTCCATCAGAAATGTAAAAACATTGCCGCCTGCATGGCAGCCAAAGCAGTAGTACATCTGCTTATTCCTGCTGACCGAGAAAGAAGCCGTCTTCTCACTGTGAAAAGGGCAAAGTCCGAAATAATCCCGCCCCTTCTTGGTGAGCGTCACGTAGGAGGATATCACATCAACTATGTCATTGCGCTCTCTGACTTCCTCGATCAGATTATCATCGTATCTCATGTTCCCCTCCTCTGTCAGCGGATCCTGTCTTCCCTCCGGCCTGCGGATCCCGGTTTTTGGTCTTCTTATTCCTGGCCTATACTTATATTCACGGCATCCAGAGATGCCTTCATCAATTCACGGACTTCCTCCTCCGACAGTCCCATGCGGTCTGCCAGCTCCTCAACCGAAGCCTCCCGTTCATGCTCTGCGGCAAAGGCTGCTGCCGTATCATTGAGTCGGTTCATCAGCCGCGCCATCTTCCTGGCCGATCTCATGGACTGTGTGTAATCCGACAGCTGCTCTTCCAGGTGTCCGCAAATCTCCTCCCGCAGATAGTCCCGGTAATCCCCATGTTCCTTACAATCATAGGAAGAGGTCGCCATAATCAGGCAGAGATTGGACTCCTGAATCAGATCTGCGTGGCTGAGCCCTTTCCCCCGGTAGGCCCCGGCAATCTCCGCCGCCATGGGGAGAAGCCCCTCTACGAGAAGGTTCCTGGCCTCCACACTCCCCAGAGCCAGCTCAGCCAGGAGTCTCTCCTCCTCGGCAGGAGAAAGGCGGGAAGCCAGATCCAGCTCCTTCATATACAGATCTACAACATCCCTTCCGGACCTGGTCTCCTTCGTGGAAATCCTGTGGTCGGAAGGATCTTCGTTCACCGGCTTGTCCCGGCCCTGTATGCCAATCTGCCTGGACTCGAAAAACCGGCAGATATATTCGAAATGTTCCCGGGAAATGTCCTGGTCCGCAAAGGCTGCCCGGATCTCTTCTTCCGTGAGCACGCCGCCCGCTGCCCGGGCGGTCTTCTCAAGTTCTCTGATCTTTTCCAGAAAAATGTCCTTGTTTTTCATATATATCAACTCCTGTCGGTTATCTTTCCATGTTCGTCTATTCCTTTATTCTATGCTCTGAGAGAAGATTAATCAACCGCATATTATTCGAATCTCCGGTTCAGCCCTGCAGCCTTTAATTTTCTCTATGATATCACAAACCGAACATATGTTCAAGTATTGTTTATTGACATCCCTATTGGCGGGCTTTATAATATGTTAATAAAGTATTACATTTTATTAAATTCCTACGACCCACCGAAAGGAGATGACGGATTGGATCCTGATACCATACCCCAACTGATCTCACTGGTTATTCTGCTGCTTTTATCCGCCTTTTTTTCTTCTGCGGAGACAGCGCTTACGACCGTTAATATCCATAAGATCCGCGCTCTGTGCGACCAGGGAAACCGAAGAGCGGCCAGAGTTCTCAAGCTCAGGAAGGAGCCCTCAAAGATGCTGTCTGCCATCCTGATCGGCAACAACATCGTGAATCTGTCTGCCTCAGCCCTGACCACCACTCTGTCCATGAAGCTGGCTGCCCGGTATAATATGGGTCTCAGCGCCAGCACATTTATCGGGATTGCCACGGGAATTCTTACCCTTCTGGTCCTGGTATTCGGGGAGATCACCCCAAAGACCATCGCCAACTCCAACGAGTCCATGGCCCTGGCCTACAGCCTGATTATTTCCTGGCTCACTGTAATCCTTACCCCGGTCATTTTTCTGGTGAATGCCGTCAGCGGCTTCTTCTGCAGACTGCTGGGAACAGAGCTGGATTCCTCCCCCACCATGACCGAACTGGAACTCAGGACCATCGTCAATGTCAGTCATGAGGACGGAGTCATCGAAGAGGAAGAGAAAGAGATGATCAACAATGTGGTGGATTTCGGAGATTCCATCGCCAGGGATATCATGATCCCCCGGATCGATGTCACTTTTGCTTCTGTGGACATGACCTATGATCAGATTGCAGAGATTTTTATCAAGGAGCAGTACTCCCGCCTCCCCGTCTA
>CACXGS010000012.1 GCA_902767195.1 uncultured Lachnospiraceae bacterium
AAAGTCCTTGGTGTAATCGATCTCACCGTCCTCCGTGCGGGGGATATCGTTAAGATTCAGGGTTGTCACCTGGAACATCTCGCCGGCTCCCTCTGCGTCACTCCCCGTAATAATGGGAGTATGCACGTAGACAAAATCTCTCTCCTGGAAAAACTTATGAATGGCATAAGCGATCAGAGAACGTACGCGAAATACCGCCTGGAATGTATTAGTCCTGGGACGCAGATGGGAAATAGTCCGCAGATACTCAAAAGTATGCCTCTTCTTCTGAAGCGGATAATCCGGAGCAGATGCTCCTTCTACCAGAACCTCTTTCGCCTGAATCTCAAAAGGCTGTTTGGCCTTGGAAGTAGCTACCAGGGTACCCGTCACGATCAGGGCAGCTCCCACATTGAACTTATTGATCTCTGCAAAATTATCCAGCTTATCCGAATAAACCACCTGAAGCGGTTCAAAAAAAGTTCCGTCATTGATCACCAGAAAGCCAAAAGCTTTGGATGCCCGGTTATTCCTGATCCATCCTCCGATGGTAATCTCCTTATCATAGTACTTTTCTCTGTTTCTGAAAATATCACGAATTGATACCAGTTCCATTATATCAGCTCCTCTATTCACGTTTCTGTATGACCTGCAAGACAGCAGGCATCATTGTATTAGTCTACTATAATTAATATTTTCATGCAATCATTTTTTATGATTTCGGGAATGTTCCCATAATATCTGATAGATAATCCCCGCAATGCTGCCGGAAAGATACTATGATATAAAAAAATGTACATATTATTGTCAGGAGGATAGCTATGGGGACGATTCTTGAACAATTAAGAAAGATTCAGATGGATCAGGCCATCTCAGAACAGGAAGACAATCCGGCCGGCAAGGACTCCGGTGACGGAAAGCCTGCATTGAGAGGAATCTACCGCTGCAGAGCCTGTGGTTATATATTTAATGAAGAGCTGGAAGGCAAGCCCTTTTCGACATTGACAGAGTGTCCGGTATGCCATGTCAGCCCCGGCGGGTTTATGCAGATTCGCTAATTCAAGGAAGCAGATTTTTTTGACAAAAAAGTATCATAATTACCATAAAATGTGCCTTATTTTTCCGTGTCAGCTCAGGGTCAGAATGGTATAATAACAGTAGTATAGTGAAAGTGTATATATTCATGGGCATTAGTATCATGAATATCTTTCGTAGATGGATCGATGAAATGTATTTGGAAAGGAGTTACCAACATGAGCAAGACTAGTGAGATGCGTTTAGAGAAGATGATTCGGGATTTATTGAGTGAGGTTGACTTCGGCAACGTTGCACGTCCGAAGCCGGTGAAGGATTCCGCTTCCTCCAACGTAACCCAGAAGACATGGGGCGGCAAGGAGAATGCAAGACCTTCCGCTGCTACACAGGGTTCCTGGGATGTCACCAACACACCTGGTGGAATTTCCTGCCACGCTAAAGACAAGTGGACAAAAGATCAGCTGGTAGCTTATGTTACAGATGCCGTTCTGAATAATGTACAGTTTGGCAACAAGCCTTTCGTAGTATCCGATAAGGCTTCTGCTTCCTCCCAGCCATCTTTCAAAAAGGCAGCAGATTACAAGTATGGTAAGACTTCCGCTTCCACCCAGGCATCCTTTAAGAAGCCTGAGGAGTTCAAGTATGGCAAGGTTTCCGCTTCCACCCAGTCCGCATGGAGAAAGGGCGTTGACGGAGCTGACTATACTATGTGCTACCATAACGGCAGTGTGAAGACATCCATCATCTAGTATCAGACTTGCATTCAATTAGATAATCAGACATAATCATGAAACTTAAAACCTGTCTGTGACGGATCAGTCACAGACAGGTTTTTTAATGCAGTCATATTCATATGGTTTATCGGTCGGATTCTGAAGGAATTACCGGTCCACTCCAAAGCGGATTCCTGCTTTCTTTCTTGACTTCTCCAGAAGGCTCATCACCGTCAGAGAATTATTGATACACTCTGCAGCAGCCTCCCGGTCACCTTCATCAATGATTCGGGCAAAGTCTGTGAATTCCGGCGTCATCCTGTGATGAAGCCTGGGGGCATCAAAAGACTCTTTGATCATAGCACGGTCAATGCCGCCGGAAGGACTGGGAATCCCTTCCGGATGGGCTTCGTCAAAGTATTCTGTCTCAATACTGTTTGGCACATTCGGCTTCCCGTTAACCCGGATATATCCCAACTCTCCCTGTACAATCGTGTAGCATGGGCTGTCGGAATCCTTGGCACCGGTCAGCGTAGCAGTAAAATCCGGATATTCCAGAATCTCTACCCCGGAGGTATCGATTCCGTTAAAACCCAGATTGGGGTAATAAGTTCCCCCCTTTGGAGCACCCAGAAGGGCTACGGCAAAGTAGACATTATATAAATTAATATCATAGAGCGCTCCTCCGGACAATTCCGGATCAAAAGCCGGTGCTACCTCCCCTTTCAAATACCCTGTATAACGGCTGGAGTACTGGGAATAATTGCTCTGGAGCATCCGAATTCTTCCGATCTTCGGAATCAGAGAACGCACTCTCTCATAATTGGGTCCGTGGAGAATGGTGATAGCTTCCAGGATAAAGCGATCATGCTCCCTGGCGACCCGGGCCAGGTCCTCAGCCTCCTCCAGAGTGGAAGTAAAAGGTTTCTCAAGAATAACATGCTTCCCGGCTTCCATTGCCTGTTTAGCGTAAGCATGATGAGCGCTGTTAACCAGTCCGATATAGACCGTATCCACATCAGCCTGTGCCAGAAGTTTCCCGTAATCGGTATAAACCTCTTCTATCCCATATTCATCGGCAAGCTTTCGTCCCTTCTCCTCACTGTGAGGTCTGGCAAAGATAGCCTTTAACTTGATCTGGTCCAGTGGCTTTAAGGCATATAAGGCCTCATGAACAATCTTTCCTGTTCCTATGATTCCAAGCTTCATGGCATCCTCCTTTCGACCCTGATATCATTTTATATTGATAAGAGCTTCCACCGCGTTGACAAGGGTATCGTAATCCAGACTGCCGGTATTGAGACAGTAATCATAATTGGTGATATCCTTCCAGTCACGTCCGGTGTGATAGCGGTAATATTCAGAACGATATTTGTCAATCCGTTCAATCTTCTGGACAATCTCACGGTCACTGCCGCCATTCTGGTACCGAACCCTGGCGATACAGTCTTCCCGGGGTGCATAGAAGAAGAGGCGGACCACATCCGGTCTGTCCTTCAGAACAAAATCTGCGCACCGTCCCACGATAATACAGGGTCCTTCATCCGCCAGTTCCCGAATTACCTGGGCCTGGATGTTAAACAGATTATCATCTGAAACATATTTGTCACTGGAAGGAGGAAGGAGTTCTCCCGTATAAATGTGTTCCGTCCTTCCAAAGAAAGCCCGGCTCTTTACTTTCTCATCGACTTTTCCAAAAAGAGCTTCGTTGATTCCACTCTTCTCCGAAGCCAGACGTACCAGCTCATAAGAGTAGCATTTTATATTCAATTTCTCTGCGAGAAGACGACCCAGTGTTCTCCCTCCGCTGCCGTAACTTCTTCCGATGGTAATTATTTTTTCCATATTCAGTCTCCTGTTCTAACGACACGATACTACTCACCGAGATATGCCTTGCGGATCGACTCGTTGTTCATCAGTTCCCTGGCATCTCCGGAAAGGGCGATGGTCCCGGTTTCCAGGACATAGGCCCGGTCAGCGATGCTAAGGGCTTTCTTGGCATTCTGCTCTACGAGTAATACTGTCGTTCCTTCCGAAGAAATCTCCCCGATGATATGGAAGATCTCATCTACGAAAATCGGTGACAATCCCATGGACGGCTCATCCATCAGGATAATACGGGGGCTGGACATTAATGCCCTTCCCGTGGAAAGCATCTGCTGTTCTCCACCACTCAGTGTTCCGGCAGACTGGTTCCTTCGCTCTTCCAGTCTTGGAAAGCTCTTGTAAACCTTGGCCAGGTTCTTCTCAATCTCGTCTTTATCCGTGAGGGAGTAGGCTCCCAGCATCAGATTCTGGTAAACTGTCAGATTGGTAAAAACACGGCGGCCTTCCGGCACATGGGCCATTCCCATGGAAACAATCTTATGTCCGGGAATTTTTGTGATATCGGTTCCCTCAAAGATAACCTGCCCCGCTTTGGGAGACAGCATTCCGGTTATCGTCTGAAGTGTGGTGGTTTTACCGGCACCGTTGGCGCCGATCAAGGCGATGATCTCCCCCTGATTGACTTCAAAGGAGATACCTTTAATCGCCTGAATCATGCCGTAATAGACCTGAAGGTCTTTTACCTCAAGCATTGCCATAATAATGATACCTCCTATTCTCCAAGATATGCTTTAATAACTTCCGGATTCTGAAGGACGGTCTTTGTCTCTCCACTGGCAAGGATCTGACCGAAGTTGAGAACCGTCAGCTCCTCGCAGATACCGGAAACCAGATTCATGTCATGCTCAATCAGGAGAATCGTCATGTCAAATTCATCCCGCACAAAACGAATGGTGTCCATCAGTTCCTTTGTCTCATTAGGGTTCATTCCGGCTGCCGGCTCATCCAGGAGAAGAAGCTTGGGATCCGTGGCAAGAGCCCGGGCAATCTCCAGTTTACGCTGCTGCCCGTATGGCAGGTTGGAGGCCAGAATATCTGCCTTATCCGCCATATCAAAGACTTCCAGAAGACTTAAAGCCTTCTCATTCATGGCTTTCTCCATCTTATGATACTTCGGAAGGCGGAGAATACCTGTCAGCGTGGAATAGGGATAGCCATTGTGAAGGCCGATCTTGACATTGTCAAGCACAGACTGCTGGCCGAAAAGACGGATATTCTGGAAGGTTCTTGCGATTCCCTCCTTGCTGATCTCTATGGTCTTTTTTCCCACCAGGTCCGTTCCATCCAGCCCGATGTAGCCGTCATTAGGCTGATAAACTCCTGTGAGCATGTTAAAAACGGTCGTCTTACCGGCACCATTCGGTCCGATCAGTCCGTAGAGCTGATTCTTCTCCACCTGAAGCTCAAAGTGATCCACCGCTCTCAGTCCGCCGAAGGAGATACTTAAGTTTCTTACTTCCAGTAATGCCATCTCAATCCTCCTCCTTCTTCTTTTCGGGTCTGATCTTTGCCAGGGCTCTCTGTCGCAGTTCAATCAGTTTCGGTGACCAGTTGAACAGCATCATAACGATCAGCACAATAGCGTAGATCAGCATACGGTAATCCTTGAGTCCCCGGAGGAATTCCGGAAGCAATGTAAGAAGAACTGCCGCGATTACGGAGCCCCTGAAACTTCCCATACCGCCAAGGACAACAAATACCAGAATCATAATGGACATGTTGTATCCGAAGTTGGCCGGCAGAGCATTCAGTGTCGCCAGGTTATGGGCATAAAGAACGCCTCCCACACCTGCAATCGCTGCTGAAATAGAGAAAGCCAGAAGCTTGTACCTGGTAATATTGATACCTACCGACTCAGCGGCGATCCGGTTATCACGAATGGCCATGACCGCCCTGCCCGTTCTGGAATTCACCAGCATGAAACAGATGAAGAGACAGATCAGCAGCAGGATCACTCCTATGGTAAAAGTAGACTGATGAGGAATCCTCAGGATTCCCTTGGCCCCATTGATGATTACTTCACCGTCAGAGTCCAGATTCATGGCAGACTCGTTATTGATCGAAAAGTGGAACCCGGACTTGTCCCGGCCCACATATAATACATTAATAACATTTTTGATGATCTCACCAAAAGCCAGCGTTACGATAGCCAGGTAGTCTCCCCGCAGACGCAGAACCGGAATACCGATCAGATATCCGAAAACTGCCGCTGTAAGAGTACCGATCAGCAAAGCGATAATAAATCTCACATTCTCATTCATGCCGGAATTCATGGTACATTTCGTAAAAAAGGCACTGGAGAAGGCTCCCACACACATAAATCCTGCATGACCCAGACTTAATTCTCCCAGGTAACCGACACAAAGATTGAGTCCTACTGCAGCAATGGAATAGATACACAGGGGAACCATGATTCCCTGCAGCAGATAGGAAACCGAACCGGAACTGATCAGAATCTGCATAATAGCGTAAGCCGCAATAATCATTCCGTAGGTAATCAGCTGACTCCTTGTATTTTTGTTCATTTTTTTCATATTCGTCTTCTTCAAGGGAGTCACCTACACTTTCTCCTGAATGGGCTTGCCCAGGATACCGGTGGGCTTAATAAGCAGAACCAGAATCAATACAGCAAACACGATGGCATCTGAGAGCTGGGAAGAAATATATGCTCTTCCGAGAACCTCAATCACACCCAAAAGGAGTCCGCCGACAAAGGCTCCGGGAATGGAACCGATTCCGCCGAAAACTGCCGCCGTAAAAGCCTTGATACCAGGCATGGCACCGGTGTAGGGTGACAGGGTCGGATAGGCGGAACAGAGCAGTACACCGGCAATAGCCGCAAGACCGGAACCGATGGCAAAGGTCAGAGAAATCGTACTGTTAACATTGACTCCCATAAGCTGGGCTGCGTCACGGTCCTCCGAGACGGCCAGCATGGCCTGTCCTGCCTTTGTCTTATTGATAAAAAGCATGAGCCCGATCATGATCAGAATACAGCTTAAAACGGTGACGACTGTTATAACAGTGACCTTCAGCTGTCCTCCGAACAGAGTAAGAGGCTTGGCCTGAATAATCGCTTTGAATGATTTTGTATTGGATCCGAAAATCAGAAGGGCCAGGTTCTGAAGAAAATAGCTGACACCGATGGCAGTGATCAGAACCGCCAGAGAATTGGCTCCACGAAGCGGACGATAAGCAATTTTCTCAATGGTAATACCCAGAATCGTACAGAATACAATAGCGATCAGCAGACTGACAAAAGGATTCATATGCATGCTGGTAGTTAAAACAAACACTACATAGCAGCCAATCATGATAACATCACCATGCGCAAAGTTCAGCATCTTGGCGATTCCGTATACCATGGTATAGCCCAGGGCAATAATGGCATAGACACTTCCCAGGCTTAAACCGCTGATCAAAAAGGATAAAAAACTCATATAGTTCCCTCTCTTTATAGATAATCGAGCAGAGGATTGCTCCCCTACTCGATTATGTTAAGTAAACATGTTGTCATTCCTTCGATGATTATATTTATCTGATCAGATCATTTACCGTGATCAGTCGTCCATACTCTCATACTTGCCGTCTTTAATAACAACGGCTTTAGGCTCCTTGTTTACTTCGCCGGTAGCAGACCATTTCAGTCCGTCATCGCCACCCGTGATACCCGGTACGGAAATCTCAGGCATTACAGCAACCATTGCATCACAGATCTCCTGTGAAGACATATCCGGTGTAACTCCGGCTTTCTCTGCTGCT
>CACXGS010000013.1 GCA_902767195.1 uncultured Lachnospiraceae bacterium
ACGTAATGACCGAAGCAAGCAGTATCTTACAGTACTTCATGATCCGGAACATTTAAAGCTTTCTGCCGGACCTGAAGAGCCTCTTACGATTAAGAATGATGAGAGTTCCTATATCTCCTTTGGAAGCAAGGAAGGAGCCGGACATTTTGTCATAATCAGAGACGGCAACTGTTTCCGGATCATGGACCAGAACACTCTGAAATACCTCTACCAGGACGAAGACGGCATTATGCGTCTTTCCTCTGACATCAGGCACAGTGCCACTTTCCGCTTCTACCGTACCAGAAAGGCCATTCAGAAACACGTTCTGCGCAATTTCTGCCAGTATGATCCTGACTGGGCACATTATCATTACGGAATCGGGGAAAAGAAAAAAGTCGAGCACGGCAATTACTCGACTTCCGGATGTGGTATTCTGGCTGCTTTTAATGCCATTTACGGTGTAACCGGCGTACTCCCTGATGTTTTTGAGATGGGAAAATATGCTTCGGAAGAACATTTCCGCATCGAAGGTGCCGGTACGGACAGCTCCTTCTTCTATGCCTGCGCTGCCAGGTTCGGATACAAATACGGTTTCCGCTATGACGGCAGCAGTGATTCCTTCGAGGACCTTGAAGAGAAACTTCATTCCGGAGATACGGCGGTTGCCTACCTGCCGGGTCATTATGCCGCCATTGTCTCCCACAGCCGTGTCAGGGACAAGTTCCTTCTGCTGGATTCCCACAAGATTGCGGCCAGAGGCACCTCCGAGTGGGGCAACTGGGTGAGCAAAGAGGATTTATCCACCGGAAGACTGCAGGTACAGACCTTCTATTTCTTTAAAAGATTACGGGATTTTGACTGATTATTATAATGAATACTACCATTTTTCTCTTGTGAAATTCCAGATAAGACAGTATAATAAAATTGATATATTAGGGAGGAGTCTGTCATGAATCTGGTACAGATCAATGAATTGTGGGATGAATTTAAGAAGAGATATGATATCGATCCCGATATCCACATCTCAGACGTCTGCTACGACAGCCCTGAGAATGTGGAGGGAAGTTTCGATCTTTTTGAATTACTGGAGGGGAAGTATGTCCTTCATCTGAGCCCGCGTTTCCATCTGTACAGCGAAGACTATGTGAAGTTCATCCTTTTCCATGAGTTTACCCATTTCTATGATTTCATCAAATGTGATATCGAAGACCAGAAGGACTTTTTCATCTACATGAATGCCTACTCGGAATTTCACGCCTGCCGGATTACCCTGGCCCGTTTTATTGAGCAGCTGACCGTAGACACCTTCGATATCGACAAGATTCAGATTCCGGGACCCTTCAAGCAGATCTCTGTCCGCAAGCTCATTACTGAGGCTCTTTACCGGGTCAAATACAGTTACATCACATTTTTGACAACTTATGACCCTGCGGATTTTGTGGCTACTTTCCGGCAGCTCATGTATCTCTATGGCTACCTCTCTCTTTTCGAGCAGGATGAGACCATGGTTCGCCAGTCACTGGCTTTCATTAATCTGGAAAGCGAAGATTATTTTACTCTTTTCATGGAGCTCCGCAAGGATGACCGTGATATTGATGAGATTCTGCGTCTTACCAGAGAGATCTACAATGACGCTTTCCTTATGTTCATCCGGGAGTTCATCCGGAGGAATTACGAAGACCTCTATGACGAAGAAGAGCTTGAGAATCTGACCAAAGATAATTACGAGGAATATATCGAGTTCCTGGATGAAAAGAAAAAAGAGTTTGACCTGTCTAAGGCAGCCTTTGAAGTACATTTCCACATGAATTACGGGCACTCCATGTTTGTCTGATGATTTCCTCTTATTTTTTACCCAGGAACCTGGTGCCTGCCTTTTTACCCTCGAGGATGTCATAGAGGATATCGGGATTCTTTCCGTTGGCAATCACCATGTCGATGCCCTGAGCCGTCACGGTTTCGGCGGCACCGATCTTGGTCACCATTCCTCCTACACTTAAGGATGTCCCTTTGTTGCCTGCAAGTTTTTTGATATCTTCCGTGATTTCTGCAACTACATCAAGTTTTTCCGCCTCGGGATCATCCCGGGGATCTTTTGTATACAGGCCGTCGATATCACTGAGTATGATCAGTAAATCTGCTTGTGTCCGACAGGCCACGATCGCACCCAGACTGTCATTATCGCCCAGAGCGATCTCTTCTGTTGCAATGACGTCATTCTCATTAATAACAGGAATGGCGCCCAGATCCGTAAGACAATTCATGGTAGCAGTAAAATTCTCCACGTTCACCGGGTCGTCAAAATCCTTTCCGGTCATCAGAATCTGTGCCACGATATGATTATTATCCCGGAATAGTTTGTCATACATATACATAAGTTCACATTGACCCACAGCGGCCGCCGCCTGTTTGGTAGCCATGTCTTCCGGTCTGCCCTTCAGGTTCAGTTTACCCACACCCATTCCAATGGCTCCGGAAGATACAAGGATCAGATCATGACCCGCATTCTTAATGTCGCTCAGCACCTTGACCAGCTTCTCCACTCTTCTGATATGGAGTCTTCCTGTAGGATGCGTCAATGTTGAAGTCCCCAGTTTCACAACGATTCTCATAATTTTCTCCTCTTTATCAATCAGGAATATCCCGGCCTTTCCGCGCCGGGTTCTATCATTATCAGGCATCCCGGTAACCGGCAAATGCTTTCTGATAGTCTATCCATTTATCATACCAGAAAAGGGTTTTATCCAGAAGATCCTTCTCCAGAAATCGGAATTCTTCCGTTTCCTCCCAGGTTCTGATCATGTATTCATTCAGCCTTTCCTCCGCCTCTCTCATCTGTCGGAGCGCCAGTTGTAACTGCCAGTCCGTATAGGACTGTTCGGTACTAAAGCGGGCTGACTGGTGTCTCTCTTTCTTTGGAACAGCGTGCAGACTTTCCACCAGCAGAGTATTCTCTGCCTCAACCGGAGAGAGACCACTTTCCCCACCTTCTTCTCTCTTCCTCATCCTTTCCAGATAATGCTCATACCCGAAGGGGTACCAGGAAACACTGTCTCTGTCTAGAATAAGAAGACTTTCCGCCACCTGCCTCAGGAAATAGCGGTCATGAGTGACGAAGACCAGAGTCCCGGTATAAGACTGCAGGGCTGATTCAATAGTTTCTCTGGCAGGGATATCCATGTGGTTTGTAGGTTCATCCAAAAGGAGCAGGTTGGGACGGCTCTCCAGCAGCTGCGCCAGCTTCAGCCTTCCTTTCTCACCACCGGATAAAGCAGAGACGGGTTTCATGACCTCGTCCCCGGAAAAAAGGTAATGCCCCAGGCTACTTCGAAGCTCTCCCTCATCAAGGTCCGGAAACTTTTCCCGATACCAGGAAAGTACCGTATGGGTTTTTCCATTCCTGTCAAAAGTCTCAAGCCCGGCGGATACCTGCTGATCATAGTATCCCGTCTCAATACCGTTTCCTGTCTGCAGGGTTCCGGAAAGGGGTGGAAGAATGCCAGCCAGTGTTTTCATCAGAGTGCTCTTCCCGATACCATTCTCCCCGATCACTCCCACCTTTCTTCCTCTTCTGAGGGAGTAATCCAGACGGAGGACGGGTTGGTCTTTCAGGTAACCGATCACAAGGTCTTTGGCCATCAGAACCTGCTTGCTTCCCTTTTTTTGAGGGATGATCTTGTCCGGAAAATGAAAAACCTGTTCATCGCGAGGCTTTTCGACAATCTCCATCCGGTCCAGATAGCTCTTTTTGGAACGGGCCATGGAAGCCTTCTTCGGCTTATGTTTAAAACGTTCAATCTGCTGTGTCAGCCGATGGATCTCCTCCTGCTGGGCCTTATAGCGTTTCCAGCGGGCTTCTGTTATTTCCTGCTTCTTTTTTCGAAAAGCTGTATAATTTCCCGGATACCGTTCTATTCTTCTGCCTTCGATCTCACAGACATATTCCGCGGTCTGATCAAGAAAAAAGCGGTCATGGGATACCATAACCACCGCCCCGGGATATTCTCTGATGGCAGATTCCACAAAGCGTGTCGTCTCAATATCCAGATGGTTGGTGGGTTCATCCAGAAGAAGTATATCCGGCCTGGTCAGAAAAAGCCGGATCAGGGCAATCTTCGTCTGCTCTCCTCCTGAAAAACAGGAAATGGGCTTTTTCATATCATCCAGAGCAAAACCCATCCCTGTAAAGATCCTGCGGAACTCCTGCTCCCTGTCAAACCTTTCTCTGGAATAGGGGTCCTCATCGTCGAAAAGGGTCTCCATTTCCATGACAACGGTTCTGCTCTTATCCCGGAAAGGCTGCTGCTCCAGCATGCCGATACTGACATTTTCTGCCGTCCAGATGACCGATTGAAACAACTTGTCATCCTGATCCGGCAGGATCCTGCCGGCAATCAGCTTAAGAAGCGTGGTCTTCCCGCAGCCGTTCTTCCCCACTACCGCAATCTTTTCTTTTCCTCTTATTTCAAAATGTATATGGTCAAGAATCAGCTCTCCTCCCAGAGAGACACTTCCCTCCCGGATTTGGTAAAGCATCGTTTATCTCCATGTTATACTTCTGTCCAGAATCCCCTTCATATGAGCGATTGCCGTTCCGTAATTGGTAAAAGGAATCCCCTGGTCTCTGGCCCTTTTTCTTCTGGTGTCCACCTCTTTTTCGTTCAGCATGCAGCCTCCACAGTGGATGACCAGCCGGTAATCTGACAGATCTTTGGGAAATTCACGGCCGGAACTGGTAGCAATCTGAATATCCTTGCCTGTGTGACTCCTCAGCCATCGGGGCAGCTTCACGGTTCCGATGTCATCGCATTGCCTGTGATGCGTACAGCCTTCTGCAATCAGTACCCGGTCTCCGTCCTTTAGGGAATCAATTCTGTGAGCCCCCTCAATGGCATCGGACAGAAATCCCTTGTACCTGGCCATGAGGATGGAGAAAGAAGTCAGTCTGATATGGTCCGGAACGATTGCTGCCACCTCCTCAAAGACCTGGCTGTCAGTAATCACAAAAGCCGGCGGCTCAGGCATTCTCTTCATCAGGTCGGAAAGCTCTGTATTGCGCACACAGACGGGGATGGCTCCCGCATCCAGGATATCCCGGATGGTCTGCTGCTGGGGCAGAATCAGCCTGCCTTTGGGGGCAGCCTTGTCGATAGGAATGACCAGAATGACCAGATCCATGGGTTTGATCAGGTCTCCCACAAGCCTTTTCTCTGCAGCCTTTTTCACTGCCATGGCTCCGATTTTTTCTTTGAGTGACCAGACATTCTCCCCGGTTTTTGCGCTGACGAAGATCAGCCTGTCCTCTGTAAGACTGGGAATCCGTTCCTTTATGGTTTCAAAGGAACGCTCTTCTTCGCCTATGGCATCCGATTTGTTAACTGCCAGAATCCAGGGAATCTCAGATTCGTCAAGCCGGAGTGCCATCTTTATGTCATCCTCTCCAATCCCTTCCAAAGGATCTGCCACCAGCACGGCAAAATCGCTTTCACCCAGGATATCCTGTGCCCTTTCGACCCTCAGCCTTCCGAGACTCCCCTCATCATCATATCCGGGAGTGTCAATAATCAGAACAGGACCGACAGGCAGCAGTTCCATCGCTTTTCTCACCGGGTCTGTTGTAGTTCCCTTTGTGTCGGAAACCACAGCCAGATTCTGCCCGGTGACGGCATTGACCAGGCTGGATTTGCCGGCATTCCTTCTGCCGAAAAATCCGATATGGATTCTCTCCCCCGAGGGGGTGGTATTCATACTCATAGGCTTCTCCTTATCTATGACAGAGACCCACACAACTGCGTGGGTCTCACTCTGTTTCTTTACTTTTTGAGCGCTTTGCCTTTCTGTGGCTTCTTTGTCTTATCGATCTTATTGACCTTCTGTTTGGCCAGTTCTTTCCATATGGAAGGATGGAACAGAATCAGCAGGGGAAACAGCTCCAGCCTGCCGGCCAGCATGTCAAACATCATGACATACTTGGACAAAGGATGGAAGAAATGAAAATTCATGGTCGGTCCAACCATGTTAAGACCGGGACCGATGTTATTAATCGTAGCTGCAATAGCCGTGAAATTCGTAACAATATCATTTCCTTCCAGAGAAACGATAAACAATGAACAAACAAAAATAATGATGTAGGTAATCAGGAACACATTAGTGGCTCTTACCACTTCGTGTTCCACAGCCTTGCCGTCCATCTTGATCTTCTTGATGCTCTTGGGATGGATATAGGAATTCAGCTCCTTGATCACGGTCTTCAGCATCACAATCAGACGGGAGACCTTGATTCCACCACCCGTACTGCCGGCACAGGCACCGCAGAACATCAGCATAACAAGAAGGGTCCGGCAGGCCACAGACCACTGGTCAAAATCTGCCGTGGCAAATCCCGTAGTAGTAATGATAGAGGCCACCTGGAAAAAGGCATCCCGGAGAGCTTTTCCAAAGCCCACGGAAGTCTTCATCAGGCTTATGGTAATAAAGGTCACGCTGGAAAGAATAATCAGCAGGTATGCCTGGACTTCTCTCATCTGCCCGGCTTTTTTGACCTGTTTTAACAGGATATAGTAATAGGCATTAAAGTTAATGCCGAACATAAGCATGAAGACTCCGGTAACCCACTGGATATAGGGAGAATAACCGGCAATACTGTCTCCTTTGACACCGAAACCTCCGGTTCCTGCCGTTCCGAATGATGTACAAAGGGCATCAAACAGAGACATTCTTCCAAGCAGAAGGAAGACCAGCTCGAGCAGAGTCAGTCCCACATAAATATAATATAAAAGCTGGGCTGTATACCGCACCTTGGGTACCAGCTTACCCACGGAGGGGCCCGGGCTTTCCGCCTTCATAAGGTTAAATCGGGATCCTCCTCCAAGAGGAATAATGGCCAGCAGGAATACCAGTACGCCCATGCCGCCGATCCAGTGAGTAAAACTCCTCCAGATCAGAGAACAATGGCTCAGCGCTTCCACATCCTCAAGAATCGAGGAACCGGTCGTAGTAAATCCCGAGATGGTTTCAAACAAAGCATCCGTATAGTTTGGAATATCTCCGCAAAGGGTAAAGGGCAATGCCCCGAAAATACTCATGCAAATCCAGCTCAGTGCTGTACTGACACAGCCTTCTTTGAAATAAAAGACTGTATTCTCCGGCTTCTTTCTGGTCATCAGAATGCCGATAGCCAGACAGATTAAAGCCGTCACCAGGAAATAGAATCCCTCTCCTTCCCGATAAATCAGTGACGTAATGCAGGGCAGTCCCAGCAGCGCCGCTTCGATCATCAGCACATAACCAAGGATATATCGAACCATTGAACTATTCATAGTGCCCTCCGTTATGCCAGAATATCCTTAATCTCCGTGAGTCCGTTATGGCTGGTTACCACCATCACTATATCTCCCGGCAAAATCATATCATCTCCCTGGGGAAGAATGATCTTACCGTTGCGGCTGATAAAACAAAGAAGCAGGTCCGACTTCATCGTAAGGTCCCTGATAGGAGTTCCCGTCACTTCACACTCTTCTTCTATGGTAAACTCAATGGCCTCAGCCCTGTGATCAAAGAGATGGTAAAGGGTGTTGATACTGTTGCTGGTCGAATTCTTCTTTGCTCTGACGTAGGCAACGATCATCTCCGAAGTAAAATAGCGGGGATAGATCACACTGCCCAGATCAAGGCTGTTGATCACATCCGTAAAACTGATATGGTTAATCTTGGTGATACACTTGGCCTGAGAAATCTGCTTGCAGAAAAGTGTAAGGAAAATATTCTCCTCATCACGGCCGGTCAGGGGAACAAAAGCTTCCACATACTCGATGCCTTCCTCCAGGAGCAGTTCTTCGTTGGAGCCGTCACCGTTTATGATAATGGCCTTAGGCAGCATGATCGATAATTCCTCACAGCGCCTGTTGTCCTTCTCGATGATCTTAACCTCTATGTTCATGTTGATCAGTTCCTGGGCCAGATAATAGGTAGCCATACCGCCGCCGACGATCATGCAGGTTCGGACGGAATCCGTCTTAAAACCAATCCTTTCGAAGAAACTTCTGGTCACCATCCGGTCCGCCACGACCATGACTTCATCTCCGCTCCTCATCTCAAAATCCCCGGAAGGAATGAATAAATCCCCGTCTCTCTCAATTCCGCAGACAAGAAGATTACTCTCAATATTTCTACGAAGATAGGACAAAGTCTCCCCATCGAGGATATTGTCTTCCGGAATCTCAAAACGAATCAGCTCTGCCTGTCCGTGAGCAAAGGAACTCACTTCCAGGGCAGCCGGCAGGTAAAGAATTCTGGCAGCCTCCTTGGCTGCTTCCAATTCCGGATTCAGAATCATGGCAAGGCCAAGCCTGTCTCTCAAATACTTGGACTCCCGGCTGTAATCCGGTGTCCTTACCCGGGCAATCGTATCACAGTCTGCTACCTGTTTGGCAATGGTGCAGCACAAAAGATTCATCTCATCATAATCCGTTACTGCAATCAGCAGGTCACTGCTTTCAATTCCTGCCTCTCTCTGAATCTCATAGCTTGCACCGTTCCCAATGACACCCATAACATCATAGAGTTCTGTCAGTTCACGGATCTTTCTTTCGTTACGGTCTATAATCGTAATATCGTGCTTCTCATGAATGAGCTGTTCTACCAGAGTAACGCCGACTCTTCCACAGCCCACAATAATGATCTTCAGTCCCGCCGCCTGAGCTTTCCTGGTCGGTCTGATAAAATCAAACATTCCTTTCCCCCCAGTATCTTTCTATATAAAATTGGATTCAAACTTCTGAAAATAGTAATCACTCCCCCCTGAAGAGGAGGGAGCCATCTGACATCCGTAATAATTATACCAGATTCATACAAGAATTCAACCGGATTAAATATTTAATTCTTAAAACTGTGAATCGGTGCCGGAATCCTGCCTCCCCGGTTAATAAAACGGGAACAGTCAAAAGAATTCACCGGCATAATAGGGGCATGGCCGAGAAGGCCGCCAAACTCCACACTGTCTCCCACGGTTTTGCCGATCACAGGGATAATACGGACAGCCGTGGTCTTCTGATTGATCATACCAAGGGCCATCTCGTCGGCAATGATACCGGATATCGTAGCGGCGGTCGTATCTCCGGGTATGGCTATCATGTCAAGCCCCACGGAGCAGACACAGGTCATCGCTTCCAGCTTCTCCAGGGTCAGTGCTCCTGCTGTAACAGCATCGATCATGCGCTGATCCTCACTGACAGGAATAAAAGCACCGCTTAATCCTCCCACGTAAGAAGAAGCCATGACGCCGCCCTTTTTAACCTGATCGTTCAAAAGGGCAAGAGCTGCTGTTGTACCGGGAGCACCGGCGTATTCCAGACCGATCTCTTCAAGGATCTCACCCACACTGTCACCCACAGCAGGAGTAGGTGCCAGAGAAAGATCCACGATCCCAAAGGGGACCTGCAGACGTTTGGAAGCTTCCAGTGCTACAAGCTGTCCTACCCGGGTCACTTTAAAAGCAGTCTTCTTTATAGCCTCACACAGGGCCTCAAAATCCTGACCCCGGACAGCCTCAATGGCTCTCTTTACAACACCCGGGCCGCTGACCCCCACGTTGACCACACAGTCCGCTTCCGACACACCATGAAAGGCGCCGGCCATAAAGGGGTTATCATCCGGAGCGTTGGTAAAGACCACAAATTTGGCATTACCGATACAGTCCTTCTCTTTGGTCTTCTCTGATGTTTTTAAAATAATCTCACCCAGAAGCTTCACGGCATCCATATTGATCCCGGTCTTTGAAGAACCTACATTAACCGAGCTGCAGACCCGTTCGGTAGCAGCCAGGGCATCCGGAATCGACCGGATCAGATACTCATCCGCCCTGGTCATCCCCTTGTGGACAAGGGCAGAATATCCACCGATAAAATTCACATCCACTTCCCTGGCACACTGGTCAAGAACCTTTGCAATCTCTACATAGTCTTCCGGCGTCCGGCAGCAGCTGCCGCCCACCAGGGCGATGGGCGTGATGGAAATACGTTTATTTACAACAGGAATTCCGAACTCCCGCTCGATCTCTTTACCCACAGAAACCAGATTGCTGGCTTTTGTAGTAATCTTATTGTATATATTCTGACAGAGGGTCTCCAGTGAATCCGATGCGCAGTCCAGAAGACTGATCCCCATGGTGATGGTCCTCACATCCAGATTCATATCCTTGATCATCTGATTGGTTTCAATGACTTCATTCAAGTTCAGCATCTTATTTCTCCTGTCCTCAGATCCGGTGCATCATCTCAAAGATTTCTTCTCTCTGAGTCTGTATCAGGACTCCGATCTCCTCACCGATCTGGCTCAGTTCTTCTGCCATTGTCGGGAAATCCTTCTTAATCTCATCGGACTCCACGATCATCATCATATTCAGATATCCGCCGGTAATCGTCTGACTGATATCCAGGATATTGATATTATTACTGGCCATGTAAGTGCAGACTTTGGCAATAATTCCGACGGCATCCCTTCCAAGCACTGTTACGATCTTTCTCCTCAGTTCCGTATCATCCGTAGACAGGGCTGATTTGGGCAGAGGGGCAATGTTCCTTATATTCTCCATTTCTGTTGTTCATCCTTTCTCTATATGGTGGGCTCTTCTCTTTTCGCGACACGAAGCCGGATCCCCATTTCTTCTGGATTGATGTTATGCATGATAAGCTCGGAATTGACAGTCTCATAAGCGAGTTCCGCATAGTTATTATGCTGGCTCAGATGCCCCAGCAAAATATTTCTGCAGCCGGTGCCGATAATCCTGGTCAGGAAATGTCCTGCTCTCTCATTGGAAAGATGTCCGTAATTTCCCATAATCCTTCGTTTCAGAGGATAGGGATAAGGGCCTACCATCAGCATGTTGAGGTCATGGTTGGCCTCTACCAGAAGTTCACGGCAGCCTTCAAACTTCTCGATCAGGTAATCGTCAAAAGTTCCCAGGTCTGTAGCAATCCCTGTCTTTGATTCTCCATCTTCAAAGGTATAGCAGACCGGATCGGCTGCATCATGATAGGTGGCAGATGCCTCCACCCTCACTCCTTCCATCTCAAAAGGCCGGTCCTTGTCGATTCCGTGAAAAAGAGAAGTGTCCACTTTCCCCAGAGATCCGGAAGACAGAATAGCATCGATCGTCTTTCCCGTAGCAAAGACGGGAACCTGATATTTGCGCAGGAATACTCCAAGGCCACTGATATGGTCATTGTGTTCATGGGTAATAAAAATAGCCCGGATCTCCTCCGGCGCTAAGCCAAAGGCGTCCAGTCCTTCCAGAATACGTTTCCTGCTGATTCCCGCATCCACAAGAAATCCTGTTTTGCTGTTGCCCACGTGAATGCAGTTTCCACTGCTGCCACTGGCAATACTCGAAATATGCATGGCTGTTTCCATCCTTAATCATGAAATACTAACTTGTCCATTATAGTATAGGGATGCCGGTAAGTAAAGAGTAAAAACCGGTTTGCGGGATTGAACTGTGTCGCAGACCCCAAAAGACAGACGGTTGGATTCCGACGCTCCGGCGTTGCCCACTACCGACGAGCTAATTGCCAACTACGACTAAGGGTTCCGGGATATTCACGAACGATTTGTTTATATCCCGGAACCCAAGTCTTCGTAGGCAATGGATCTCGTCTCTGTTCCTGCAAAGCCTTCGCTTTCGGAAACCCAACCGGCTTGTCTATTGGCAGGTAATGCCACCAGTTAAATCCCTGCAATAGCAGAAGTTGAACCGGAGGCTGTTTACACCCAATCGGCGGCAACCGGATTCCGTAAGCAGAGGCTTTGCAGGAACAGAGGTAAGATCCTCTGCCGTGGAGACTAGGCGGCTGAGGTAAGAACAAATCCTTCGTGAATGCCTCAGCCGCCCCAGTCGGAACAGGCAGATAGCTTACCGGGAGTGGGCAACGC
>CACXGS010000014.1 GCA_902767195.1 uncultured Lachnospiraceae bacterium
CAGCGTGTCAATTACTAAAGCCTATGATCATTATCATAATACTCATCCACAGACTGTTCATATTTCTTTCCATCCACGACAGAAGTAAGACCATCTACCCCCATATTTTCAGCAGATAGTTTCCTGCTGCCGATGCAATTACCGAGGCATTTTTAGTTTATGTTATATGACATGAAACGATTATTAAATTCAGTCTGTCTTACCGTCCTGATCAATATCATTCAGTGATCACTTTTTAAAAACACAGCTGATATAATCGAGGACATATTTCCTCTTTATCTGATCGTGATACTTCTGGTTTTTATAATTTCTCAGGCATGCGTAACATGAAGAATCTGCATCATCTCCTCCGCATGTACATACAGAAACGATTTCATATGCTTTTTTCAGAGAATCTTCAAGAACGCTCCGGTCAAGCCGCTTTACATGACCTGCACCGCCCGGTGTAGTATCGAACAGTACGAAACGGTATCTTGGGAATGATTCAGTCCAGTCCGAAACAAGACATCCGGACACATCATCTTCACTAACATTAAGCACAGTGGTAAATCCCTTCAGAATGCCGTACAGCACTGAGAGCGCCTCATCCCAGTCAGTTATCGGCCTGTCCTTACAGTCAAAAATAACGACATCGGTAAGATATCTGTATCCGAGAGAATACTTTTTAAGTCTCTCTTCAGAGCAGTTTTTATTGTAAGGCGTTTTGTGTTTATGCTTTTTTTCTCTGAAAAAGCTTCCGTCTGAAGCCATTGCAAAGCCGCAGCTTTCACACACATAGAAGCCTGAAGTATTGAGGACCGCCATTTCGCCGTCATGGATATGATTAAGCTCAAATGCCGCATTTTTAATATTTATCTGCAGCGGTTCCGAATCCTTTTCGGATCCGACATAATGTATCTCTCCATGATACGTGCGCTCAGGCTTTCTTAAAGTAGGTTTCTTAACTGACGGATCTGCGGTAAATCCCAGTTCCGGAATCAGAAACACTTCCGGTGTGGAATTAAGCTGGGTATGACATTGACTGCATTCAGTGATCCTGTCTGCTTCCGGGTCGCCAAGATGCAGCGAGACATTCAACGCTTTGCATTTATCACACACGACGTAATTGTATTTTTTCCAGCTTATGCTTGGAAGTTTCTTTATGTACCTGCTGGTGATAAGCATGTTGTTGGCAATGATCTGAGAACCTGGAGCGTACTCGGACAATGCGGATGACAGTTCCCTCTGCAGCTGCAGTCCGGTCCCCTTTGACGCCGATGCGGACATCGTCATCTCTACAGTGTCGACCGGGAAACCGTACTTGGGAAGCACGTTCTTTCTTGACAGGAAAGTGAGTATGTTTTCCCGTGTGTATACTCTGATCCTTCTATTGATCGAATCGATGCTCCGGGTCGAATTCTCTTTTATCATCCTGTCGCGATAATCCATCAGCTGGTTATAGTCAGATTCAAAAACGTTAATTGCGGTCGTAAGGGTACCGTCCTCTCCTATAAGGCCGTCTACCCATCCATAGTTCTCAACATCAAATCTCCTGCTCATTTCCTCAGGAAGGAATGCTAAGAGATAATTCTTCAGATCCTCCGGCCTAGAGGCAAGATACAATATGAACTCTTCAAATCCGGTGTTGCCATTCTCATTTTTCCTTGTGTCCATATCTCCGACATTTGAAAAGTATTCCGGATGCTGTTTCCAAAACATCCCGAATGCCGCTGCATACATATGCCTTACAGTTATCTTTTCATTCCCGATCTCATATTTGGGCGGAGCGATCCTTCCCTTGATCATATCCAGCGGCTCCCTGAAGAAAGTGAAGTCATGATTGCTTTTGTTGCAGAACGTCAGAGCGTAGGCTGCAGTATTGCTGTTTCGTCCGGCCCTTCCTGCACGCTGTGCGTAATTGGCGGGAGAAGGCGGGACATTTCTCATGAATACAGTTTCGAGGTCGCCCACATCGACGCCCATCTCAAATGTCGTTGAACAGCTGAGGATGTCTATCTTCTTGGTTTTGAAATCATTCTGGTATCTGTAGGCTTCTTCCCTGTCAAGCTGCGCGGTATGTTCAACGACCCTCAGATCCCTTATACCGAGATCGTTGTACAGTCTGTAATAATGGTTCTCACTGAACTCCTCGCTGCAGTCTATCTCATGCAGCCTGCCCTCACAGTGATAGGAAGGACATACTCCCGCGACGTTATGAGTCGTGACCCTGTTGCACCTGTCGCACTTGTACCATTTGCTGCCGGCACCTACTTTGATCTTCCCGACATTGACTCCGTAATACTGGGCATTCTGGGGGTCGGGAACGAGGATGTTCTGTTTTATAAACAGCTCCCACAGCTTTTTAAGGAAATTGACTATCTGATCGACAGGCAGCTGAACGCCCTTTTGTGAAAGGACCTTAAGGAAATAGTCGATCCTTTTATTGCTCTTGCCTGTCTGGGATGGAATAAACGACTTGACAGATCTGCGGTTTCCAGCACTGGAATCTGATAGAGTATATCTGTACATATAGCTTCTGTTCA
>CACXGS010000015.1 GCA_902767195.1 uncultured Lachnospiraceae bacterium
ATGTTCTTCATACGGCCTTCAATCTTCAGAGAATCCACACCGGCCTGCACCAGGTCCGGAAGGTGCGGCAGAGCACACAGATCCTTCAAACTAAGCAAATAGTTCTTGTTATTTGTATCAATAACATGCTTATATTCATCACAAAGAGTCCAGGGAAGACGACAAGGCTGGGCACAACGTCCCCGGTTGCCGCTTCTTCCGCCGAAGGTGCTGCTCATCAGGCACTGGCCGGAATAGCAGTAACAAAGAGCCCCGTGAACGAAGACTTCCACGTCGACTCCTTCCTTCTTGATTGCCCGGATCTCATCTAAGGAAAGCTCCCTGGCCGGTACTACTCTGCACATACCCATGCGCCTGGCAGCCCGGGTTCCATACACATCCGTGATGGTCATCTGGGTGCTTCCGTGAATCTCCATGCCCGGGAAATGAGACCCTATAAAAGAGGCCACTCCCAGATCCTGAACAATGACCCCGTCCAATCCTGCCTCGTAAAAGGGCAGCAGGAAGGAATAAAGCTCCCCTTCAAGCTCCTTTTCCTTCATCAGAGTGTTGACAGTCATGTAGATTTTACGGCCATAAAAATGAGCATAGTGCAGAGACTCCACCACATCCTGTGTGGAGAAATTATCTGCATATGCCCTCGCCCCAAATCGGTGTCCTCCGATGTAAACTGCATCTGCCCCGGCGTTAATGGCCGCTTTCAGATGAGAGAAAGAACCTGCCGGAGCTAACAGTTCCGGCAGTCTTATGGATCGGCTTTTGCGATCCGGTCTATCGTAATTCATTCCTGGTCTCCAGTTCTATGATCCTCTTCTGAAGCTCATTCACCTTGGTCTTGTACTCAATCACCAGCTTGTTGGCGGTCTCCAGACGCATGTCCTTATCCACCAGCTCCTGTTTTAACCGATCCAGCTCCCTGGCGTTATCCAGGTTCTCCTGATTGTAAACAGTCATCTCCTCCTGGCTCTGGAAGAGTTCTTCGGTGATATTGATCGCCAACAGGATATCTTTATACTCCTGCGGAAGCTTATTGTAATTCGCGGAAAGCTTCAACTCGCGGATCTTGGTATCCACGTAGTTGGCGATCCTCTGCATATGATCCGGAGAAGCTCCGGCGATGCGGTACATTTTCCCGTCAATAACTACTGAAACATTATTATTTGCTGCCATCTTTTATCCCCCTGTATACTGTTCTTTCCCGGTATATATCTTTATGCCAGATCTTCCGGAACCGGAAGACCCAGGTGATGAAATGCTCTTTCTGTAAGAACTCTTCCTCTCGGCGTCCTCTTAATAAGCCCTCTCTGGATCAGGAAGGGCTCATAAACATCCTCGATGGTCCCGGCATCTTCCCCGATCGCTGCTGCCAGGGTATCCAGACCCACGGGCCGTCCTGAAAAACGTTCTGCCATGGTCCGAAGAATGGTCCGGTCTGTCCGGTCCAGGCCAAGACTGTCTACTTCCAGCAGGTCAAGAGCTGTGGTTGCCACATCTGCCGTGATCACTCCGTTGTACTGAACCTGGGCAAAATCCCTCACCCGCCGGAGCAGCCGGTTAGCCAGTCTCGGTGTTCCCCGGCTCCTCTTGCCCAGTTCTCTGGCTCCGGAGTCATCGATGGGCACTTCCAAAAGCTCGGCGGACCGCTTAACAATGGTGGTCAGCTCTTTGTCCGTATAGAAATCCAGCCGGTGCACCACACCGAAACGGTCTCTTAGGGGAGCCGTCAGCATGCCGGCTCTGGTCGTCGCTCCCACCAGGGTAAAATGCGGCAGATCCAGCCGGATAGACCTGGCAGAAGCCCCTTTGCCGATCATGATGTCGATGGCAAAGTCCTCCATGGCCGGGTAAAGCACCTCCTCCACCTGGCGGTTAAGGCGGTGGATCTCATCGATAAAGAGAACGTCTCCATCGTTGAGACCATTCAGAACTGCGGCAATCTCCCCCGGCTTCTCGATGGCCGGGCCGGACGTAATCTGCAGCTTGCCTTCCATCTCGTTGGCTATGATGCCGGCCAGGGTAGTCTTACCCAGACCCGGCGGTCCGTAAAGAAGGACATGGTCTAAAGATTCCTTTCTCTGCCTTGCCGCCTCGATGAAGACCTGCAGGTTCCTTTTTACTTTTTCCTGTCCGATATATTCATGCAGGGTCTGGGGACGGAGACTTCCCTCCAGGGAGACGTCTTCCTCCATCAGATCCGCAGTGATCATTCTGTCCATAGGTTTATACCTTTATATCATTCCATCAGAACATCTTCTTCAATGCTTCTTTCAGCAGCTGCTCTACATCCATATTCTCTCCGCCGGGTACATCATGAACTGCCTTAAAGGCTTCCGAGGAGGAATAACCCAGCGAAATCAGAGCTTCCACAGCATCGGAAAGAGCGCTCTGATCAGTGCCGGAGCCGGCTGGCCGGATACCACCGCTGCCTTCCTGCTGATCGGATCCCATCTGGCTGATCTCCTCAATATCCAGCTTATCCTTCAGCTCCATGATCATCCTCTTGGCTCCCTTTGGCCCAATCCCCGGAGTTCTGGTAACGCTCCTGGTATCATCGCTGAATACAGCATAATACAGCTCTTCCACACTCAGTGTGGAAAGGACTGCCAAAGCAACTTTGGGTCCGATCCCGCTAATGGACAGAAGAATCTGAAAGGTCTCCAGCTCCTTCCTGGTGGAGAAGCCGTAGAGATGAATGGCATCCTCCCTCACATAGAGATAGGTGTGAAGAATGGTCATCTCTCCAATGGCCGTCTCATTTAAAACGTGCTGGGGAACCCGGATCCGGTAACCGATCCCCTGGTTCTCCACCACGATCATATCATTGTCTATATATTCTGTTCTTCCTTTGATAAATGCTAACAAAGAACTCTCCTGTCTAAGGGCCGCTCATGCCCTCCGGGCCGCCAAGGCGAACAAACATTCTGTATCATGATAACATACTTTACCCGGAAAGGCAACCAAAGGTCAATCTTTGTTTCATTGTAATCGTTTATAGTAGATTTTGCAAGGGCGGAATACAAATGGAAAATTCTGGGATTTCTATTCTTGAGTTTCTATTCTGGGGCTTCATTGAAAGAACAGGACTCCGGTGTTATAATACATCTGACTTCTAACACATTTTTTTACAGAAAGAGAAATATATGCAGACCTATACTTCTTCCTGTCCTGACCCCGGAAGGGAATCCGGGGAGGATACTCTCTATCTTGATATCGAAACCACAGGCCTTGACCGCAAGAGGACCATTCTCTACCTGATCGGATGCTGCTATGTCCGGGAAGGTACCCGGTACCATATCCAGTGGTTTAATAACGATGCCGTCAGTGAGGAGGCCATGCTTTATGAGCTCCGGGACCTCCTGGGGCAAAGGGCATGGAAGATCGTGACCTTCAACGGGGACAGCTTTGATCTGCCCTATCTTCGTGATCATTTTCTGATGAATGAATGCGACTGTGACCTGTCCTCCTATCCTTCCGTGGATTATTTTCGGATACTCCGTCCCTTTAGCCCTCTGTTCGGACTGGAGCACAGCCGGCAGAAGGACTGGGAACAATTTCTCGGAATCCACCGGGAAGACCGCTATAGCGGCCGTCAGCTGATCCGGGTTTACAAGGAGTATCTTCAGACTCATTCTGAAGACGCTCTCCGCCTGCTCCTTCTGCATAACCTGGAGGATGTCCGGGGATTACAGACTCTTAAGCCCCTGATGGCCTACCCGGCTCTCTGGAAAGGGGACTTTCACCTGGAAGAAGTCTGTCTGGATAAGCTTAATGGGGAAGAGGCCGCTGTTTTTCGCTGCCGCCTTTTGTCTCCTGTTCCGGTCCCGGTAGCTGTCAAAACAAAAGAATCATCCCTGATCGCGGAAGGAAGGAGCTTTACCCTGACCCTTCCCCTGATCCGGGATGATCTGAAATACTATTATTCGAATTATAAAGACTACTTCTATCTTCCTCTGGAAGACCGGGCGATCCACAAGAGCGTGGGCGCCTATGTTGACCGTGCCCACCGGGTCAAGGCCAAACCCTCCACCTGCTACATACGCAAAGAAGGGGCTTACCTTCCTGCCCCGCTGCCCCGGAGGAAATACGGCTTTCCCATCAGCGATCTGCCTGATCTTTCCACCAGTCACCACGTTTTCCGGAAGGAATACACGGACAGGAGATGGTATATTGCCTGGGAAGATTTCTCCGCAGAGGATGGGCAGTGGATAAAGGACTATCTTATCGGGATGATTAATGAGATATCTGTGGAATGTCTCAAAGAATGATCCGCCTTGCGATCAGTATTTGATCCTTATGATCACGGTAAGATAGTCATTGGCGTTTTCATAATATTTATATCTTCTGGGTACCACATTTCCACTTCCATCAAACATCTTTTTGAAATCACCGCTGCCGCCGGAATACCATTTGGCATTTCCCGCCGATGTATTCCCGGCATATACGGCAGTGTGGGGCGCTCTTCCCTCGATATAGAACCCGCAGATATCCCCCTTCTTTAATACGCCTGCCTTTAAAAGCTCTTTCATGGACTTGTTTTTGCCCTTTTTGTTTTTTTTTTCCAGGCTCTTTGTCTTGATAATCGTGTACCGTTCCGGGTGATTCTTCATATAAGTAAAGCCGGAGGCATGTCCGCCGTCAATACTGCACCAGAAAGTTTTTCCCTCCGGCAGAATCCCCATCTGCTGTAAGGTCCAGGATACGTAAACGGCACAATTAAACTTCTTGTTGGAGGATAAGGCGCTTGCATAAGAACCCTTTACACTGCTGTTGCCATAGGAGAAACCCTTTGTCTTAAGCTTCTTTGCCATATCCTTTAAGGATGCGATATAACCGGACAATGTCGGCCTGATGGTAAAGCCTGCCTGCAATTCTCCGACATAAGATCCTGTTCCTGTGACTGTCACAGATGCCTTCCCGGGAAGAACATTGTTGCTGTAAGTTACTTTATAATCAATCCCCTCTGTCAGTGTCGGGACCGTAACTACAGGACACATGGGATTGCCTGTGTAAGTGAAGTCCGGGATACTGTCGATCCTGTGACCGGCAATCAATTTCTCCCCGGCAATCACTGTTACCGGGATGTTCTTTACGATCTTGTAATTGTCCGTATCTTTAGGGGTATAAGTTGCATAGTAGGTCTGAACAGGATCCTGGGTGATCGTGCCGGATGATTCCCATGTGAATCTCTTCGGAAGCTCTATGCTTTCAATATCCTGCCCGAATATGGCATAAAAACAGCTTGGAAGGCTGTAAGCCGGCTTTGCTTTTGTCACTGTGACCGGAACGGAAATGCCGGTAATTGTCTTGAATTTCATTGTATCGGCCGGTGTGAACTTAGCCTTGAAGAAATTGGTTCCGACATTCCCTACTGTTCCCGAATTCTCCCATGTAAATCCGGAAGGAAGCTTGACAGAAGACAGAGATTTCCCGTATTTTGATTTGAGCCCCTCCGGTGTTTTATAAACCGGAATCCTGTATTTTGTGTAAACAAAGAGGTTGTCGGCCTTTTTCTTCAAAAGCTTATTCAGCCTGGCCTTGCTTATTTTCTTTTTCACCGCATAAACATGCAGGTTCGTTGTTTTTGTGAAGGTAAACTTCATTGTTTTTCCGGAGGTCAATACTCTTGATTTTGCATATTTCTTTCCGGTAGTATAGTAAACCTTGTAGCCCTTCGCCGCGGTTAAGGTTACCGTTTTCTTATTGGTAAAGGAACAGGTCCTTGTGATGGAATAGCCGGTTTGTTTCCTGACAGCAAAACTGAGAGTCTTTCCACCGCCCTTCACTTTAGCCTTTCCCTTTGCGGCGGCAAAACATATTCCCGAAGGATACACCCGGATCACCGATGATTTGGTGGAATGATATTGGGCTGTGCCACGAATCTTATAGGCTGCCCCCTTTTCTAATGGTATTACTTTGGCAGATGCTCTTACCGGGATCAGTAGTGCGATGATTGCAAGTAGAATAATCCTGAACTTTCTCTCCACGTCTTCTCTCCTTTCCGGTCTTTTATAATCATTGTAACGGATTATTATTTATGAATCAAACGAAAATTTCGCTTTTTCTCCATAGCAATAGCCGGAATTGACGAGTCTCTGAATTAAGGTTACAATCTTTTATAGAATGATTTCGACACTTCCCTATTTTAATGATGATAAGGAGATTCCGTCATGAATAATAAATATATTTCTATCCTGCGTCTTACAGGCCTGTTCCTCTTATTCCTGCTGGCCATGCCGGCAGCGGCCCTTCGTGTTCACGCAGCATTTCCCTATGATATGGAAGAGAAAAATGTCATCGCCTATATGGCTTATCCGGATGATGTTCTTATCTACCGTGACAGTTCTATGGAGGAATGTAAGGATATCGTACCCGGAGAGGATTTCAGGATGCGTATCAAAGAAGCCAAAGAGGATGCTCTCTATGGTAATTACAGGGCAGGGAATAAGAGAGGCAGCGGCTGGATCTCCATGGATACCGTGGTGATGGACCCGGACTTTGACCATGTATATGCCACCGTCCGGGACAAGATGAAGATTTACACGGACTCCACCTGCAGCAAAAAGAGAACCACCATTAATAAATACACCGGTGTCATCCTGATCGGCAAAGAGGGGAAGGGACGCCAGGTTATATACGACAAGGGAGATTACTACGGGATTGGATGGATGAAGAGGAAGTCCTATGCCAACAGTCTCAAATACGACGGTCGGGAGAAACAGATTCTGTCCGACGGACCATATCATTTTCAGTGTGGCTATGAGGATGATCCTTCCGGCGGACATGGATCCTGGTCAGAAACAGACTCCTATCCCGATCACATTTTTTTAATCAACCACGTAACAGGAAACCGTTACATGATCTCCGATTCAAAAACGGGAAAATATCTTCAGGTAAAACGGAAAGGTACCCGGTACCCTTCCTGGACGCTTACCTGGCAGGATGAACCCAGTGACATTTTCGGTCTCTTTACTTTTGAAAGAATATACGGTTCATTTACCATAAAGAATACATTGGCAGAAAGCTACTATGCCCAGACCAAAGACGGGAAAGATCTTCTTGTGAAAGACCCCGATAAAATCAATACCCACTGGCGGCTGCTTGCTGTGGAAAAAATGGCCACGATCAATGATCCCTTTGTCTTTACTCAATATGATCCCAAGTGGTGTGCTTCTCCCTACGGCAGCGAAGGCTGTATGGGAACAGCTGGCTGCGGGATCCTTGCCCCGGTCAACGCCGTCTATGCTCTAACCGGACAATTTATGGACATCAGGGAACTGGCTGATTTCGCCGTGGATAACCACTACCGGATCGAAGGAAGCGGAACGATCGAGGAAGTATTCAGAGCCATTGCTGTCATCTATGGCAGGAAGTACGGCTTCGCCTGGGACGGAAAAAGCAACAAATTAAAGACTTTAAAGAAGAAACTGAAAGAAGGAAAGACAGCTGTGGTCTATGTGCCGGGTCATTATGTCAGTGTCACTGACTATGATGAGGAAAACGACCGTTATCTGATGCTGGATTCCAACTATCTTCCCAAGCGGGAGGACAGCCCCTATGGAGACTGGATCCCACCGGAGCGGCTCCAGGAGGGCATGCTTCAATCCCAGGGATATTATTTTTACAAACTCAGAAAAAAATGAATGGCTTTAATCATTCTTTCATTTTTCTATGATATAACATAGACAGTTCCACCGGAGGACAGCAACCAGAAACCAAAGCACAACCCGTCAGGCGGAGAAAGCGGGATCTCATGAGATTACTGGTAGTCGAAGACGAGCACAGCCTCAATCGTGTTCTGACCAAGCATTTAAAAAACAAGGGATACAGCGTTGATTCCTGTGAGGATGGCCTGGAGGCCGCCCACTATCTGGATATGACAGCCTACGATCTGGTGATCCTGGACGTCATGCTTCCGGGTATGACCGGATGGGATCTCCTAAAGAAGATCCGCAGCAGGGACATGGACACTTCCGTGCTCATGCTTACCGCCCTGGATTCTACAGAGGACAAGGTAAAAGGTCTGGATGGCGGAGCCGATGATTATCTGACCAAGCCTTTCGCTTTGGAGGAACTCCTGGCCAGAATCCGGCTGGTGACCAGAAAGCGCAGAGGAAACCGGAGCAACGTCTACCGGCTCCATGATCTGACCGTTGACTGCGATGCCAGAACCGTCAACAGGGCCGGAAAGGACATCATCCTCTCTCCTAAAGAATTCTCCATGCTGGAATACATGGTGGCTCACCCCAATATCGTTCTTTCCAGAGAGCGGATGCTTGAAAGCCTCTGGGATTATGATTACGAAGGATCTTCCAACATGATCGATGTCTACATAAGACATCTGAGAAAAAAGATTGACAAAGGATTTGATACCCCGCTGATTCACACTGTACGCGGTGTCGGTTATGTGATGAGGATTCCGTCATGAAAAAAATGTCCGTCAAGTCCAAAGTAGCATTATGGTATGCATTCTCACTGATCTCCTTCCTGATCCTGGCAGCAGCACTGATCCTGGCAGCGGGAGACCAGCTAATCCTCAAAGAATGCAAATCCAACCTGGTCGCAGTGACAGACCGTGCTCTGGAAGATGTTCGGATTATCAGCGGAAAACTGGTCATCGATCACAACATCGATTACTACAGTGAGGGAGCTTACGTAAGACTATATCGGGAAGACGGTACTCTTCTCTCCGGCCTGACTCCGGGAAATTTCCCGGAGAACACGGATTTCCAGCCGGACAGAATCCGCCTTATTAAAAACGGAAAATACCGCTTCTACCTCTATGACAGGCTGATTGACAACCAGAAAGTCGGAAAAATCTGGGTGCGGGGCACAGCTTCTGCAAGGCTTTCCGATATCGCTCCCTCAGTTATGAAGATGCTCACCTGGTTTGCCATAGCCATACCGATTGTTTTTATCATCGCTCTGGCAGGAGGCATCATGCTGACAAAGCAGGCATTCATGCCCCTGCAGAAGATTGTAGATACTGCAGAGGAAATACGAAAAGGAGGCAATCTTCACCAGAGAATTGGCATGGGAGACCCGGACGACAAAGATGAGATTCGCAGAACTGCCGGCGTATTTGATGAAATGCTGGATCAGATTGAAAAGGATTTTGAACGGGAAAAACAATTTACCAACGATGCCAGCCATGAACTGAGGACCCCTGTAGCCGTAATGCTTGCCAGAGCGGAATATGCCCTGGATAACCCCAATGATCAGGCAGAAGTGAAGGAGTCCCTTCAGGATATTCGCAAGCAGGCCATAATCATGTCCAACCTTCTGACACAGCTGTTAACCATGGCCAGAGCCGACCGCAACGTCATTCAGATGAACATGGAACTGACAGACATTTCCATCCTGGCTGAAGAATCCGCCATGAAATTTTACTCAGCTGCCGAACACAAAGGAATCCGCCTGACGGTAGACGCAGAAGAATGCTCCTATATAGAGGGCGACCCCATTTTCCTGGGAAGGATGTTTGATAACCTGATCGACAATTCCATCAAATACGGAAAGAACGACGGTCAGACATTCATCCAGGTCAAAGCCCACAATCAGGAGATCCTGGTGAAGATTGAAGATAATGGCATCGGCATGGATGAAAAAGAACTGCCCCGAATCTGGGAGCGTTTCTACCGGATCAGAAAACAGTCCGGCCATGAAGATGAACGAAGCCTGGGACTTGGCCTTCCCATCGTGAAATGGATCGTGGAAAGCCATAAAGGAGACATCACTGTAGAAAGCAGCCCCGGCAAAGGTACCCGGTACCTGATCCGGTTTCCGGAAGCAAAAGTACCCGGTACCCAATAAGAGACACCCCTATAGGAGGCAATCACGATGAAGAAACACATTAACCCCTATATCATACCTGCCACCGGTATAATCATCGTCCTGCTATTCGCGGTCTCCCTCTTCTACCGGCATACTCAGGCAGATATCCGGGAGGCGGACATCAGCCTGGAAGAAGCGAAGCGAATCGCTCTGACCGATGCCGGAAAATCAGAAGATCAGGTGACATTTACAAAAGCCAGCCTGGATCAGGAGTCCGGTACCGCCGAATACGAGATCGACTTCTATACCGATACCATGGAATATGATTATGAAATCAATGCTTCCACCGGCAGTATTCTGGAGAAAGAAACCCAAAAGCTGAAAACAAAAAACACTGCCAGCGAGAGCGATGAAAAAACCAGAAATGCAAACCCCGATGAGACAGTTACAAAGAATTCTGAGAAAACGTCTGACGTGATCGGCGTCGATAAGGCAAAGGAGCTTGTGATAAAAGCTTCCGGTTACAATAAAAAAGAGATAGAATTTACCTCAGCCGATCTTGAGACATCCGACGGAATGCTGGTCTATGATATCAACTTTTTAAGGAATGGCCAGGAATATGAATATGAGGTCGATGCATACTCCGGAAAAATCCTGGAGTGGGACGTGGATGCAGACGATGACC
>CACXGS010000016.1 GCA_902767195.1 uncultured Lachnospiraceae bacterium
ATAATGCCGTAATTCTTGTAAGTGGAACTTCTGGGCACAATATGAGCCTCGTATCCTGCAGGCAGTTCCATGGCAACGCCCAGTGGAATCAGTCGGAACTCTCCCTTACTGAGGGTCAGATCCTCCGCTGCTCTAAGGTCGATCCAGTCGGACTTATTCTCGATATATGTCAGTCGTTCGATGCGGTCAGAGAGATACTTAATGCGAATATCGGCCATTCATATGCCTCCCTTCTTTTTATATTACCAAAAACTCCCCCCTGAAAAGGAGGGAGTTATGTATTCATTCAATCTTTATCCTGTTGGTAAGGGGAATCAGTCTCTGGTTCAGGCTGCCCCGGAACAAGAGATCAAGACTTCTCTGCTCTTCCATATAGGGACCGTCAATCAGAAGATCGGTGACAGAAAGCAGATCTCCTATGGCAGGATCCGACTTGGATCTTGCCAGCAGGGTCTCATATACGAACCCGGTGTAAGTAATAACATTACCTCCTTTGTCCCGGATCATCTTTCCCAGCTTCGCCAGAGGGGCAGGCTGACAAAAGGGTTCTCCGCCGGAAAAAGTGATGCCGGAAAGGAGAGGGTTCTTGATGTATTCCTGAAAGATCTCTTCTATGCCAATCTCATAACCATCCGTGAAAGAGTGAGTCTGGGGATTGTGACACCCCTTACAGTGGTGTGGGCATCCCTGAGTGAATACGACATATCTCAGTCCGGGTCCGTCGACAATGGATTCCTGGACAATGCCGTTCACTCTGAGGACAGAAGTTTTAGATACCATGCTTTACGCGGTCTTTCTCTTCGGAACGTTTTGCGTTGTTAAAACGGTCAACGGTTCCTACCAGATATCCTGTGATTCTGCGAATACGCTCAAATCCTACACCATCGCCGATCTGTTCATTTCTCTTTGTCTGTTTTATTGTCATTGTATCATTCTCCTTTGTTCGTATATATGTAAAAACATTCGTTTATCAGATTCTTAAGTTTGGCTTTGTCCTAGCTGGTGCAGCTTGGTACAGGCACATCCGGGAACTTCTTGCGGAGTTCTCTGAGCTTCTCAATGGGAACGGATTCGCCTTCCCTTCGTCCGCATCGCGGACAGACATCGCCGATTACGCCGGTGTAGCCGCATACAGGGTCTCTGTCAACCGGGTGATTGATGGAGCCGTAGCCGATACCCTGTTCCTTCATGTAACGGATGATGGACTCGAAAGCGGTGAGGTTCTTACAGGTATCCCCGTCCAGCTCCACATAGGAGATGTGGCCTGCATTGGTGAGGGCGTGGTAAGGAGCCTCCAGCTCGATCTTGCGGTAGGACTGTATCGGGTAGTATACCGGAATGTGGAAAGAGTTGGTGTAGTATTCCCGATCGGTTATGCCCGGAAGCTCTCCGTATCTTTCCCGGTCCATCCGGACGAATCGTCCGCTGAGTCCCTCTGCGGGTGTTGCAAGAAGGGTGAAATTCAGTCCCATCTCTCTGGATGTCCGATCCAGCTTGTCTCTCATGAATCGGATGATCTCCAGTCCCAGCTTCTGGGCCTCTTCGCTCTCTCCGTGGTGCACACCGATCAGGGCCTTCAGAGTCTCAGCAAGCCCGATGAAACCGATGCTCAGGGTACCGTGCTTTAAGACTTCGCCGATGGTGTCGTCCATGGACAGCTTCTCCGAATCGATCCAGATATCCTGTGCCATGAGGAAAGGATAATTGCGGACCTTCTTCTGAGACTGAATCTTGAAACGATGAAGGAGCTGGCGGATTACCAGGTCCATCATCTGATCCAGCTTCTCATAGAAAAGCTGAATATCTCCATGGGCCTCCAGCCCGAGTCTGGGGAGGTTCACAGAGGTGAAGCTCAGATTGCCCCGTCCGAAAGTGCACTCTCTGGTGGGATCGTATACATTGCCCAGAACTCTGGTCCTGCAGCCCATGTATGCCACTTCCGTGTTGGGATCTCCCTCTTTATAATAGGAGATATTAAAGGGGGCATCCAGGAAACTGAAATTGGGGAACAGTCTCTTGGCTGATGTTGCGATGGCCTGCTGGAAGAGATCGTAGTTGGGATCTCCCGGATTGTAGTTGATGCCTTCCTTGACCTTGAAGATCTGAACCGGGAAAATAGGTGTTTCTCCTGCTCCAAGACCGTCCATGGTGGCATCCAGAAGCGCGCGGATGACCAGCCGTCCCTCCGGGGATGTGTCTGTCCCGTAGTTGATGGAGGAGAAGGGCACCTGGGCGCCTGCTCTGGAGTGCATGGTGTTCAGGTTGTGGATCAGGGCCTGCATAGCCTGCCGGGTCTCCCTGAGCACATTGGCCTTGGCCTGGCGGATGCTGAAAGCATGCATCTTGCGGAGCATCTTCTCATCCAGGGAATCCTGAGGAATCTCAAGGAGATCTTCCAGGAATTCGTCTTCATGTTCCAGACGGATGGGCTCTCTCACTCCGGCGCGGATAACTTTCTCAAAAGCTGCCGCCTGCTCTTCGGTGTAATCCAGAACAGCCTGTACAAAAGAGGAAGCCGCAAGGAAATATTCCTTATTATAAGACTTGATCACGCCGTCTGCCATGGCATAGTCGAAATTGGGAAGGCTCTGGCCGCCGTGCATCTCGTTCTGATTGGCCTGAATGGCAATACAGGCGAGTGCCGAATAGGTTCCGATGGCCTGAGGTTCTCTGACATATCCGTGGCCGGTGGAAAAACCGTCCTTGAAAAGCTTGGTCAGATCAATCTGACAGCAGGTCTCCGTCAGCATATAAAAATCCATATCATGGATATGAATATCACCTTCAGCGTGGGCTTCAGCGATGTCAGCCGGAAGAACATGGTTCACAATGAAAAACTTGGAACCTTCCGAACCGTACTTCAGCATGGTTCCCATGGCGGTATCCCCGTCGATGTTGGCGTTCTCCCTCTTGATATTCTCTGCCTCGGCGCTGGAGTAGGTCAGGCGCTGATAGATATCCATCAGGTAAGTCTCCGACTCTCTGATCTTGGAATGCTCGGCGCGGTAGAGAATGTAGGCTTTAGCCGTGGAAGCGAAATCATAGCGGATCAGAATCTCTTCGACCTTATCCTGAATCTGCTCCACAGTGGGCGTCTCCACATCTGCGACAGAGTCCACCACCTTCTGGGTCAGGTAGGTGTAATCTGCAGGAGTCATATTGTCTCCGACTGCAGTGCTGGCCATATGGATCGCATTCATGATCTTCATAGGATCGAAGGGCACCAGCTGGCCGTTACGTTTTTGTATTAATCTTTCCATGATGAAATAATCCCCTCAGAAAATAAAATATCAAAAAACCATTAGCAGGTCTTTTCTACAAGATTTAGTGGACAAAAGCGTTCAAGTCCACTATATCATGTGTCGTACATGTACCATAATATACCGAACATATGTTTTTGTCAATAGAAAAAATGGCCTTTTTTTATAAAAATAAAAATTCATTATATTCTGAAAAAATCCTAATTATTCATTAATAATTCTGAAATGTTGATAACCGGCTTGTTATTAAGGATTTATCCACAATGTAATAATTAAGGGACATCCAGTCTGAAGCGGATAAACAGAGAGGATTGAGAAAGGGAGGATAACTTATCCACATTATCCACAAGATAATCTCAGAAAATGTGGATAACTTATGCACAACAAAAATTTTGCCTTGACAGAAACTCAATAAACTTGTTGACGAACAACTTGCGTTATGCTATATTAAGTTGACGATGGACAGGTCTTTTTTTTATGCCCTTTTTTCCCGGTTTCCTTCCATTTAGAATTGTTTGATCTGCCCTTTATAATAGGAAGAGACAGGATCGGGGAGTGTCGGGCTCAGGAAAAGACCACGTTAATATGCTTAATGGAGGTGGAAGTAGTGCGTGTAAGAATCACATTGGCATGTACAGAATGCAAGCAGCGTAATTACAATACTACGAAGGAAAAGAAGAACCATCCTGATCGTCTTGAGACTCGTAAGTATTGCAGATTCTGCAAGAAGCATACTGTTCATAAGGAAACAAAATAAGGGAATCTTAAAGGAGTAGATTTATGAGCGACAAATCAGAGAAAAAAACCATCAGGGATTGGTTCCGCGGTGTCTCTGCCGAGTTCAGGAAGATCAGCTGGCCGGATAAAGATACGTTAATCAGAGAGACCACGACGGTTACAGTAGTCTCTGTTATTCTCGGAATTATCATCGCAACTCTGGATATGATTCTCCAGTATGGCATTAACTTTTTTATTTAGCAGTAAGGACAAGGTGGATTTATGTCAGATGTGAACTGGTATGTGGTCCATACCTATTCAGGCTACGAGAATAAGGTTAAAGTTAATATCGAGAAAACTATCGAGAACCGCAAGATGCAGGATCAGATCTTCGAAGTGCTTGTTCCCGTTAAAGAGGGAGTGGAAGTGAAGAACGGTGTTCAGAAGACCGTCACCAAGAAGATGTTTCCGGGATATGTCTTTGTTAATATGATCATGAATGATGATACATGGTTCGTGGTCCGCAACACCAGAGGCGTTACCGGCTTTGTCGGTCCGGGATCGGAACCGATACCCCTTTCAGAGGCGGAGATCCGTAATCTCGGCATCGGGACACCGGAGGAAGAGCCCGTTACCATCGATGTGGAACCGGGTGATCTTATCCAGGTTGTTTCAGGAGCCTGGGAAGGCAGAGAGAGCGTTGTCAAAGCGGTGAATCCGGGCAGAAAGACAGTCACCATTGAGGTGGAGATGTTTGGAAGAGCAACATCCGTAGAGATTGGATATTTGGATGTGAAGAAAGTGTAGACCGATCATTGGGACGGTCTGCGTGGGAGGGATATTCCCGCAATTACCACAAGGAGGTTAGCTATTATGGCAAAGAAAGTTACAGGTTTTATTAAGTTACAGATTCCGGCAGGCAAGGCAACACCGGCACCGCCTGTAGGTCCGGCATTAGGACAGCATGGAGTGAATATTGTCCAGTTTACCAAAGAGTTCAATGCAAGAACAGCTCCCATGGGAGACACCATCATTCCTGTAGTGATCACTGTATACCAGGACAGAACATTCAGCTTCATCACCAAGACACCACCGGCAGCAGTATTATTGAAGAAAGCCGCCAACATCAAATCCGGATCCGGGGAGCCTAATAAAGTGAAGGTTGCAACCGTTACTAAAGATCAGATTAAAGAGATCGCTGAGACCAAGATGCCTGACCTGAACGCTGCAAGTCTTGAGGCCGCCATGAGCATGATCGCCGGCACAGCACGCAGCATGGGCATTGTTGTTGAAGATTAGTAAGGAAGATTATATAGATTTGATAGAAAGTGGGAGGGTCGCTCCCGATATTACCACAGGAGGTTTATTATGAGTAAGAAAGGTAAAAGATACCAGGAAGCTGCAAAGCTTAGAGATAAAGCCAATTTATACGACGCACCGGAAGCTATTTCCATCGTTAAGCAGGCTGCCAGTGCAAAGTTTGATGAGACCATCGAAGCTCATTTCAAGATGGGCCTTGACGGACGTCATGCAGATCAGCAGATTCGTGGAGCGGTTGTTCTTCCTCACGGAACCGGCAAAAAGGTTCGTGTTCTTGTTTTTGCAAAGGGCGACAAGGCAGAGGAAGCTGCAGCAGCAGGCGCAGATTATGTAGGAGCTGAGGAGTTTGTTCCGAAGATTCAGAAAGAGGGCTGGCTCGAGTTTGACAAGTGTGTTGCCACACCGAACATGATGAGCGTAGTTGGCCGTCTGGGACGTATTCTCGGACCGAAGGGCTTAATGCCTAACCCCAAGGCCGGAACCGTAACCATGGATGTGGGACAGGCCGTCAAAGAATTAAAAGCAGGTAAGATCGAGTACAGACTGGACAAGACCAACATCGTTCACGTGCCGATCGGAAAGGCTTCCTTCACAGAGGAGCAGCTTGCTGAGAATTTCCAGACACTGGTCGATGCCATCATCAAGGCAAGACCCGCAGCAGCTAAGGGTCAGTATATCAGAAGCGCTACCATTACTTCCACCATGGGCCCCGGAATCAAGCTGAACCCGGCCAGATTCTAGTTTCTGATTTTTTTGGATTAGTCCTTGACAGGACAGGAATCCGATGGTATTTTATACAAGTATGAACGCCGAAGACAGCAGGTGCCTTTCAGGCATAATGTGCGAACGCCTGCCGAGGAAGTATATTACCGAACAGGATTAGTATGCTCTCAGTCTTTGGACTGAGAGCTTTTCTTTATAGAGCTACTCTTTTATATGGTAAGTTTACTTTCCTGACCTGTCGGCGGACAGGAAACAAATATTATAGGAGGTGCACCAGAAGGATGGCTAAAGTTGAGTTGAAACAGCCGATTATTGACGAGATCAAAGCACAGCTTGACGGCGCAAAGTCCGTTGTTGTTGTTGATTATCGCGGAATCTCTGTTGCAGACGTTACCGAACTCCGGAAGCAGTGTCGCGAAGCCAACGTGGTATACAAGGTTTTCAAGAATACCATGGTGAAGCGTGCCGTTGAAGGAACTGAGTTTGAAGGCATCACTAAGGATCTCGACGGAACCAACGCGTTCGCGATTTCCAAGGAAGATGCAACAGCTCCCGCAAGAATCATTGCCGCATTTAGTAAGAAGGCGAAGATCTTAACGCTCAAGAGCGGTGTTGTAGAAGGCACATATTACGACCAGGCCGGCATCAACACGATCGCTACGATTCCTTCCAGAGAAGAACTTCTTGGCAAGTTCCTCGGAAGTATCCAGAGCCCCATCGCCAACTTTGCCCGCGTGATCAAGCAGATCGCCGAGGCAGATGCCCCTGCAGAAGAAGCAGCAGCAGAGTAGTATTATAATTTTAATGTATAATGGAGGAAAATAAGATGACAACTCAGGAAATTATTGAAGTTATCAAAGGTTTATCTGTATTAGAGTTAAATGAGTTAGTAAAAGCTTGTGAAGAAGAGTTTGGCGTTTCCGCAGCAGCAGGTGTTGTTGTAGCAGCCGGCCCCGCAGAGGAAGTAGAAGAGAAGACAGAGTTTGACGTTGAGTTAACTGAGATCGGCGGACAGAAGGTTAAGGTTATCAAAGAGGTTCGTGCTATCACAGGTCTTGGACTTAAAGAAGCAAAAGCTCTCGTTGACGGCGCTCCGAAGATGGTTAAAGAAGGCGTTTCCAAGGAAGAGGCAGAGGCTCTTAAGAAGCAGCTTGAGGAAGTTGGAGCTAAAGTTACAGTTAAATAGTTATCCAGTATTTATATATGGTTGTACTTCAAGGCGGCATGCATCTTTGCATGTCGTCTTTTTGTGTTCGGAAATTTTTTCATTTTCTATTTGACAGGCCTTGACAGCTGTGGTATAGTAGGAAATTGATTCACTATGGGTTTTTACGCCTATTATGGATTTTAAGGAGTAACTTGACCATAAACCTAATGATAAATCAAGAGGTGAATACATCAATGGAAAAAAATAGACTTCGTCCTACGAAAGTTCCCGGCAGCAAGAATATCAGAATGAGCTATGCCAGAAAGAAAGATGTCCTTGATATGCCTAATCTGATTGAGGTTCAGAGGGATTCCTACAACTGGTTTCTCGAGGAAGGCCTCAAGGAAGTGTTCCGTGACATTTCCCCGATTACAGATTTCAGCGGTCAGTACAGTCTGGAATTCTCGGATTACTATCTTGACCGAGATGCAAGAAAGTATTCCATCGAGGAGTGTAAGGAACGGGATGCAACCTACGCCGCCCCCCTGAAGGTGAAGGTTCGTTTATATAATGAAGAGATGGAAGGAGAGATTCCCGAGCACGAGATCTTTATGGGAGATCTCCCTCTTATGACGGATACGGGAACCTTCGTGATCAATGGCGCCGAGCGTGTTATTGTCAGCCAGCTGGTTCGTTCTCCCGGCATCTATTATAAGATCACTCACGATAAGATTGGTAAGAGACTCTTTTCCTCTACCGTGATTCCCAACCGGGGAGCATGGCTCGAGTATGAGACGGATTCTTCTGATGTATTCTATATCCATGTAGACCGGAAGCGTAAGGTTCCGGTAACTGTTCTGATCCGGACTCTTGGTTATGGGACGAACCAGGAGATTATTGAACTGTTCGGAGAGGAGCCAAAGATCCTGAAGACTCTTGAGAAGGACACAGCCACGAATTATCGGGAAGGTCTGCGTAAGCTCTACGAGAAGATCCGTCCGGGAGACAAGTTCTCCGACGATGGAGCTGAGAGTCTGATTAATTCTATGTTCTTCGACTCCAGAAGATATGACCTGGCCAAGGTCGGCCGTTATAAGTTCAATAAGAAGCTTATGTTCCGCCACCGGATCGCCGGCCATGTTCTGGCTGAGGACGTGGTTGACGCTGCTACCGGCGAGATCATCTGCGAGGCCGGCACCAGGCTTTCCAAGGAAGACGCCGACCGCATTCAGAATGCTGCCGTAAGTTATGTCATGATCGAGACGGAAGAGCGGGATGTCAAGGTTCTTTCCAGCATGATGGTAGACCTTCGTCAGTATGTAGATGCCGATCCTAAGGATCTTGGTATCACTGAGCTGGTATACTATCCGGTGCTTGAGAGACTGCTTGAGGAGAATCCGGATCCGGAAGACCTGAAGACCGCCATCAGGAACAGTGTCTCCGAACTGATTCCCAAGCATATTACCAAAGAAGATATCATTGCTTCGATCAACTATAACATCCATCTGGAGTATGGTATCGGCAATGATGACGATATCGACCATCTGGGTAACCGACGGATCCGTGCGGTGGGAGAACTTCTCCAGAACCAGTACAGGATCGGTCTGTCCCGTGTCGAGAGATTTGTGCGTGAGCGTATGTCCACTCTTGACCAGGAGAATGTGACACCTCAGACGCTGATCAATATCAAGCCGGTCACAGCGGCCGTGAAGGAGTTCTTCGGAAGCTCCCAGCTGTCCCAGTTTATGGACCAGCACAACCCGCTGTCCGAGCTTACTCATAAGAGACGTCTTTCTGCCCTTGGCCCGGGCGGACTTACCAGAGACCGTGCCGGTTTCGAGGTCCGTGACGTCCACTACTCCCACTATGGGAGAATGTGTCCCATTGAGACCCCTGAAGGTCCCAATATCGGACTGATCAACTCCCTGGCAACCTATGCCAGAATTAACGAGTACGGATTTGTAGAAGCCCCCTA
>CACXGS010000017.1 GCA_902767195.1 uncultured Lachnospiraceae bacterium
AAGAGGCCGGACAGCACTACTGGCAGATGCTGCCGGTCTGTCCCACCAGCTATGGGGACTCTCCCTACCAGTCCTTCTCTACTTGTGCGGGGAATCCTTATTTCATAGATTTTCCTATGCTCGTGGAGGCAGGACTTCTAAAAAAGGAAGAATATGAGACCATAGACTGGGGCAATAAGCCGGATGAGATAAACTACGGTCTTCTCTATCAGAATCGGTTCTCTATTCTCGAAAAGGCGGCAGCCCGTTTCGATGAACAATCAGTCCCGGATTATAAGGACTTCTGTGAGAAGAATGCTTTCTGGCTGGAAGACTATGCTCTTTTCATGAGCCTGAAAACACATTTCGGAGGCGCTCCATGGACAGACTGGGACCAGCCGATAAGGAATCGGGATCCGAAGGCGGTGGAATCTGCCCGTCGGAATCACGGCGATCACATCCGTTTCTGGAAGGTCATACAATACCTGTTTTTCACCCAATGGAAGGAGCTTCACCATTACTGCCACCAAAAAAACATTCAAATCATCGGAGACCTGCCCTTTTACGTAGCACAGGACAGCGTGGACGTATGGGTTCATCCCGAGCTTTTTGAGCTGGATGAGAACCGGCTGCCTACCGAGGTTGCCGGCTGTCCTCCGGATGGTTTTTCCGCAGATGGACAGCTTTGGGGAAACCCCATCTACAACTGGAAGATTCATAAAGAGACCGGCTATGACTGGTGGGTCAGCCGGATCGGATATCTCTGCCGGGAATATGATATCCTGCGTATTGATCATTTCCGCGGTTTCGATTCCTTCTATTCCATTCCTTACGGCGAGACAACTGCCAGGAACGGGCACTGGAACCCCGGACCCGGCATGGATCTTTTCCGGGCAGTGGAAGAGAAGCTGGGCCGGCAGCATATTATAGCCGAAGATCTTGGCTTTCTGACGGATTCCGTACGTCAGCTTCTGGCAGACAGCGGATTCCCCGGCATGAAAGTGCTTCAGTTCGCCTTTGACGACCGGGATGACAGCAGCGGAGAGCATCGTCCTTACTGTTATCCGGGAAATTGTGTGGCCTATATCGGGACCCACGACAATGATACCGTCCAGGGCTGGATGAAACATGCCGATCCGGAAAATGTCCGGTTCGCCAGAGAGTACCTCAGGATGACAAAAGCCGGGGATGCCCACTGGGATATGATCTGTGCTCTTATGGCCAGCGTGGCGGACCTGGTGATCATCCAGACCCAGGATCTTCTCGGGCTGGGCAGTGAAAGCAGGATGAATACACCATCCACCGCAGGAGGTAACTGGTCCTGGAGGATGCTGCCCGGAAGTCTGGACAGGGAACTGGCAAAGAAACTGGCCCGGATCACAAGAATTTACGGAAGATAGAAGAGTGGCTGTACCACTGTTATAAAAAACGGACATCCTGATGCTTACATGCGCATTGGGATGTCCGTTGATTTTATTCTTTACAGATCCGATACTCCATCATCCGCTGTGATGTTTTCTCCAGATCCTGCTGTTCTTTTTCTTGTTGAAGTATTTGTATTTACTTCTCTTCATGGCATTGGCAGCCTGAACGTCAAAATATCTCTTTTCCCCGTCGACTACCACATAATTCCACCAGTGTTCACAGGATCCTCCTCCGCTGCTGATATAGCTTCCGGAGCAAAGACCGGCTTTATAACCCAGGTGGTTTGCAATGATGCAAAAGACAGCAGACATATCAAAACAGGTGCCGCTCATGGTCAGTACATTCCGGTATCTGTGCTTGAACTTGGAGCTGAATTTCACTCTTTTGGCCTTTTTCAGTTCCTTTGTCTGTGCCTTAACCATCTTAAGATGCTTCTTTTTAACATGAATCTTCACAGATTTGTGTCCGTGTGTATATTTCATATTATATACAAGATAAAGATATACGGCTTTAAGCTTCTGCTCTTTGCTCATGCCCTCGATGGTACATTTATCGAGAATAAGCTCTACCGCTGCATTGATTTTTGCATTTCTCGTGTAGATAGCCTTGGCTTTGGTCTGAAGGCTGAACATGGGTGCTGCAAATAACAGCAGGAGGATCATAAGTATAATCCCGTTTTTCTTTAATGACTTCATAAAAAATACCTCTCCTGGTTACAATTTTTGTTCCGTCCATATGGCCCCGAAGGACGCGACGGAGTTCTCTTATTCATGGCTGCAAGCAGTATTGTAACACAATTTAATATAAAATGCAAATTTAATTAATATTTTGTTAATAATTGTTCTAAAAAGAATAAAGAACTTGACAGGTTAGCGTAAGCGAACTATAATGTAGTAGTTAGCGAGAGCTAACAGTTTTTTACATCATTCGGTTAGTACGAGCTAACCAATAAGGAAAGGCAGGAAGGTGAAGAATGATGCCTCTAATCTATGCTAAAGCAGGTAAATCGCAGATTATCAAGAGAATCGGCGGTAATCCTGAAGTGAAAAAACATCTTGCAGACCTTGGTTTTAACGTTGGCGGACAGGTTAGCGTCGTCAACTCACTGGGTAAAAACCTGATCGTAAAGGTCAAGGAGAGCCGGGTGGCCCTCAGTAACGAGCTGGCAAGAAAAATCATGGTTTGATGAAATGATAAGGAGGAAAAAGTGAAAACATTAAGAGATGCCAAAATCGGTGAAACAGTAACCGTTGTAAAGCTTCATGGCGAAGGCGCAGTAAAGCGCAGAATCATGGATATGGGAATTACCAGGAATACTTCTGTTTATATACGGAAGGTAGCTCCTCTGGGAGACCCCATTGAGGTGACTGTCAGGAACTATGAGCTGTCGCTTCGCAAAGCAGACGCTGAAATGATTGAAGTGAATTAAAAGATAAGCAAAAAACAAGCCTGCAAATAAAAAGTCAAGGCTGAAATGATGTACTTTAAGAATTTTATACAGGTTGAAATGATGGCACAAAAAGAAGGCCGCCAGAATGCCGGCCAAGCGATTGTGCAAAGGATCATGATTAATTTTCGGCAGTCTCCGGGTGCTCGGATAGATATTCCTTGACGCGGCCATAGTAGACGCGGAGGAACTTATTCGCACCTGCAGTCATGTAGACGTAG
>CACXGS010000018.1 GCA_902767195.1 uncultured Lachnospiraceae bacterium
ATTTTGTCAAAAATGATCAGAAGAGCCGGCAATAAAGTGATTACAATAAACATACTCATCACTGCTCCTCTTGCAAGCAAAGTACAAATAGCCCCGATCATGTCCACACTGGAATACATGGTCACGCCGAAGGTCGCGGCAAAAAGGCTCATGGCACTGGTAAAAATAGAAATCATATTTGCCTGGTGACTGATCGAAATAGCCTCCATCTTGCCTTTACCGTCTTTACGTTCATTAACATAGCGGGTTGTGAGGACAATGGCGTAGTCCACACAGGCTCCCAGCTGGATGGTCCCTACGACGATACTGGCCACAAAGGGAAGCTCCACGCCGGTATAGTAAGCCACCGACATATTCAGCAGGATGGCAAACTCGATCACCGACACCAGAATCAGGGGGATGCTGACTGACCGGAACACTATCATGATAATAACGAAGATACAGAGCACCGAAGCAATGTTCACGTTTCGGATATCCACATTGGTAACATCCTCCAGGTCCTTCATCAGAGGAGCTTCTCCTACGATAATAGAACCGGGATCATAATGCTTGGTGATCTTGTTGATCTTAGCCAGCTGACGATTGACCGGTTTGGTAGCCTGGGAATACTCGGATCCCACAAAGACCAGCTCCGATTTGTCGCTCATCAGTTTATTCCTGAGCTTCTTTGGAATCATGGACTCCGGCACTCTTGCTCCGAAGATAGAGTCCATGCCGATACACCATTTTACCCCTTTCACATCCCTGATCTCATCAATCATTTTCCGTTTGGTCACAGAATCGGTCTTCCGGTCCAGCATCAAAAGGTGAACCGTGGCCATATCAAACTCATCCTCCAGCTTCTTGTTGGCTACATTGCTGGGCAGAGTCTGGGGAAGAGAACGGGAGATGTCGTAATAGACACTCACGTTATTATTTCCGTGGATAGCCGGGTACAAAAGAGCCAGGAAACCGATGACCGCAAGGACATGGTAGCGGACCAAAAACCTGGACAGCTTCTCTCCGCCATGGATAATGGGCCTGTGTTTCGTCTTCTCAATCCATTTATCAAAAAAGAGAATCATGGAGGGAAGGGTCGTCACGCAGGTGACCACACCAATCAATACACCCTTTGCCATAACAATTCCCAGGTCTTTTCCCAGAGCAAAAGTCATGAAACAGAGAGCTGTAAAGCCGGCCACGGTAGTAATAGAACTGCCTACAATGGCTATAAAGGTCTCGGAAATGGCTTTTCCCATTGCCTCTTCCCTGTCCTCCGTCTCCAGTTTGGCTTCCTCATAAGAGTGAAGAAGGAAAATGGAATAGTCCATAGTCACACCCAGCTGAAGGACGGCAGTCAGTGATTTGGTAATATAGGAAACCTGTCCCAGAAAAATGTTGGATCCCAGATTATAAAGGACCGCCATACCGATGCCCATCAGAAAGAAAACAGGTACCAGGAACGAATCCATGGTCAGCTCAAGGACCAACAGGGACAGGATCGAAGCGATTACTATATACATGGGAAGTTCTTTTAATGCTACATCCTTGATATCGTTAACCACCCCGGCCATACCGCTGATATAACACTGTTTCCCGACAAGCTTCCTCAGCTGCACCACCGTTTCCATAGTAATATCCGACGATGTGGTGTCATCGAACAGGGCGATCATCATCGTTGCGTCCCCATTAAAAAAGACTTTTCGATACTTCCTGGGGATCATGGTAATGGGTACGGAAATATCTGCCAGGTCATCATACCAGAGGACCTCCTTAACATGGTCTACTTTGGCAATCTTCTCTTTCAGCTTTTGGACATCCTTGAGTTCCATATTCTCCACAACGATCATGGAGAAAGCACCCATTCCATATTCATCGACCATCCTGTCCTGTCCATCTACTGTCTCAAGGGTATCCGGCAGATAGCTTAAAAGGTCATAATTAACCCGTGTCGCTATGGTGCCGATGGCAGATGGAATCAGAAGAAGAAAACCGATCAGAATCACTAGAAATTTATGTCTGGCTATAAAGCCTCCCAGTCTTGTCAATGTCATTACCTCCGAAGTCCTTTTTCGTATATCTAACGAATATCCAATAAAATATCATACCGCTCATCCGGAGCTTTGTCAAACAAAAAAAAGGGCGTCCTCAGACGCTCCTTTGATACACATTATTCTCAGTCACTATATAGTCCACCGGCAGGTCATGGGGTTCTCCGGGCACCTTGTCGATTAGCTGCACCTCATATCCCGCCCCGGCGGTTATCAGGTCCGGATGATTGGTCAGATACCGGTCATAGTATCCTCCTCCGTAACCCAGCCGGAACCCTTTCCGATCAAAAGCCAGCCCCGGAACAACCATAAATCCGGGTACTTCGATTCTCTTTTTGTCGGGGACAGGTTCGGGAATCCCCCATAGTCCCGGGATCAGTTCCTCCCGGGAGGATATCCTGTAAAAGCGGATCTCTTTCCCCTCCACTCTGGGTACAGCAACCCTCTTTCCCCGGGACAGACACCAGTCGATCAGTTCCCGGGTGGATATCTCATTTCCAAAAGAGACAAAGCTGCCGATCAGGTCAGCCTTCATAAAATCAGAAATCTCCATCATATGATGAAGGAGGAGACTTCCGCATTGCCGGACATGTTCCCGGGCAATCTGGTCCCGGCGTTCCATCATATGTTGTCGGCATATCTTTTTCTCGTCCATAGGCATTCTGTCCTTACCCTGCCTCCTTTAAGGAACTTCCTCTAATTGTCGGAAGCCTTGTGACCGTGCTTCTTTCCAAGATCCGTAATAGTCCCGTCCTCTTCCTGGATGGAAATGTTGTCCAGGGAGCCTCTTAAGTTGCGGCGGATGGCCTGAATGTAGGCTTTGCGGAGCCGCTTCTGCTCCTCAGCCTCCTCCGGCGTCAGTCCTACTGCCTTAGACTTGTGATATAAAGTATTAATTCGATCAATATCGTTATTATTCATAATATCCTCCTGTTACATGAGCGGGGCAATTAATCTCAGAATGACATGCTTGCTCTTAATCCACATTTTATTATCCAGATATTTCTCTGTCACTTCCTCACTGACTGCCATGATGTCTTCGAAATCTTTCCTGGTATCGGAAACTGCCTTACATCCATAGTAGAGACATCCATTCTCAAAATGATGATAAAGACTCCGATAATCCAGATTAATGGTTCCGCAGGTTGCAACCTTGTCATCTGCTACACACATTTTACAGTGGCAGAAGCCGGGAGTATATTCGTAGACCCGGACACCATTCTTAACGAGACTGTGATAATAGGATCTGGTAATGGAATAAACCAGTTTCTTATCCGGAATACCGGGAGTAATGACCCTGACATCCACACCCCTTTTAGCCGCAAGTCCCAGCACATGCGTCATCTCATCCGTCAGAATCAGGTAAGGTGTGATAAACCATACATAGTCCCTTGCATATTCCGCAACAGACATGTAGACATTTTCTCCCATCTGTTCCTTGTCCATGGGAATATCCGCATAGGGGATGATAAAGGAATCCTCCTCCTGCTGATGACCGGTATCCGGCAGGTATTGCAGGAAGTCTGTGTCATTATCATCATCTCCCCGGATGGCATTCCAGTTCTCCAAAAAAGCGACAGTCAGGCTCTTTACAGCCTCTCCGGTAATCTTTACTCCGGTATCTTTCCACTTTCCGTAGGGTTCTGTCAAACCAAAATATTCATTGGCTAAATTGTAGCCTCCGGTAAATCCCACCAGGCCGTCCACCACGGTAATCTTCCTGTGGTCCCTGTTATTGAGGAACAGATTGAGTCCGGGGATGAAGGGATTAAAGACTCTGCATCGAATCCCCCTGGCTGTCATACGTTTTACAAAATCCGTATTGATAAAACCAATGCTGCCCATGTCATCGTAGAATACACGAACTTCTACGCCTTCTTTGACCTTCTCTTCCAGGATCTCCTGAATTCCGTGCCAGCTCTCGGCATTCTCTATGGCATGGTATTCCATAAAAATGAATTTCTTTGCTTTCCGAAGTTCCGCCTTCTGGGCTTCAAGTCCGTCTGCAGCCTCTGAATAGTATTCAATATCGGAATCATGATAAGTCGGGTAAAAACCGTAATTGTGAATATATTTGGCGATATTTGCCGCGCCTTTATCTCTTTTCTCAAGTTCATCAATCGTTCCCCTGTCATCCGGGAGCAGGGAAAACAGAATACGATCCACTTCTTCATACCGTTTTTTCATGGTACGGGTAAAATAATTGATACCAATCATAATATACAGTACAGTTCCCACCACCGGCACAATCATGATCAGGATAATCCAGGGGGTCTTCATCGATGATGTTTTTTCCTGACTGTAGATACTGAGTACCAGTATAGCGGCTAAGATACGTGATCCGATGGCGATCCATTCGGCATACTGGCTCAGCCAGAGAAACAGACCGACGATCAGCAGAACTTCCAGTAGTATCGCAATGATAGTAACGACAAGGCGAGCTACGCCATTCTTGGTTTCCTCGGACTTCTCATAAGTTACATTACTGTTCATAGTATTACCTCCCCTAACTGTAATAAACTATTTATTTCTGGTAATTTCCCAGATGGAACAGCACTTGTCAGCGGCTACAACAACCCAGCCCTCCAGAAACTTGGGCGGAATGATACAAATAGGCCACATATGCCTGCGAATAGAGTTACATGTAATCTCATTAACCAGGTACTCCTTCCTGGCAATATTCTCTCCTCTGCGGGGATGACGATATGCTTTCATAAAGCTCGGGCAGTCCGCCACATCATCATCCGTCATACCGATATCATGCAGGAGACAGGCCTGCACCACAGCCTCCTCACTCACCTCAATACCCCGTCTTTTTAAAAAATGGCAGATGTTTCTTCCGTATTCTGCTGTCCTCATGCTATGCCTTGCCACACTGGTCTTATAATGATGGCGGATACCCTTTGCCTTCTCATAACGACCGGACCGGGTAATACTATTGTAGGCCTCATCTCCATATAAGGGTCTGAGATTATATTTCTTTTCCATACTTTATCTCCATGAATTGAATGAATCATTCAATTGTTATCATTAATGTTTAATATCATGCCTCGTGTTTCATTCTCCCAAAACGGCTGCAAGGGCTTCGGCACAGCGTATTCCGTCCATGGCTGCGGAAGTGATTCCTCCTGCATACCCGGCACCTTCCCCGCAGGGGAAGATCCCCCGGATCGATGACTGTCCTGAGTCATCCCGAAGGATGCGGACCGGTGAAGATGTCCTCGTCTCCACGCCGGAGAGGATGGTATCCGGCCGGTCAAATCCACGGATCTTCTTTCCGAAGGCCTCCATACCCTCTGTGATAGAATCACATACTACATCCGGCAGACAGAGCTTCAGGTTGGAATAATTCCACTCTCCTTTTGTCTGAGGGTCGATGTCCCCAAGACCTACGGTAGTCTGTCCTCTCTTAAAATCACAGAAGAGCTGGATGGGAATCTTTCCTCTCCCGGCATACCAGGCAAGATTTTCATACTTTCTCTGGAATTCCATGCCGGCCAGAGGATGATCTGATGCGAAATCCTCCGGTCCTACTGTGGTAATCACGGCACTGTTGGAATTCAGTCCTTCCCTGGCCCGGTAACTCATACCGTTGACACAGAGATGCCGGTTCTCGGAGGACGCATTCACTACATAGCCGCCGGGACACATGCAGAAGGTGTAAACCCCTCTCCCGTTCCCACAGCTGTGGGTGAGCTTGTAACTGGCCGCCGGCAGAAGGGAAGCTCCTTTGGGACCATACTGACTCTCATTGATCATATGTGCCGGATGTTCCACCCGGACTCCAATGGCAAAAGACTTCTGAGTCATGGGGATTCCCTTCTCATATAACATGGTAAAAGTATCCCTGGCACTGTGACCCAGGGCCAGGATGACATGTTCACAGGCAATCTCTTCTCTTTCTCCTTCTCTGGACAGGCCAAGAGCCACCAGGTGTCCGTCCCTGATTATCAGGTCATCTAACCTGGTTCCAAAATGAAACTCTCCGCCTTTACTAAGAATCTCTTCCCGAATGGAAACAATGACCTGTCTGAGCAGGTCCGTCCCGATGTGAGGCTTTGCCTCATAGAGGATATCCTCCGGGGCCCCGTGAGCCACGAATTCCTCCAGAACAAAACGGTTTCTCCCGGTTTTATCCTTCACCATGGTATTAAGCTTGCCATCCGAAAAGGTCCCTGCACCACCTTCACCAAAAGGAACGTTGCAGTCGGGATCCAGCGGCTCTCCCCGGAAGAATTGTTCCACAATCTCCACACGTTTCTCCACCGCCTGACCTCTCTCTATCAGAATCGGTCTGAACCCGGCTCTTGCCAGAAGCAGCCCGGCAAAAAGACCCGCAGGTCCGCTTCCCACGATAACCGGTCTCTTTGCATTTCCTGAATCTTTCGGCAGACGACCCGGAAAATGATACACCGGATCCGCCGGTCTGCTGAAATATCTCTTGTTCTTCTGAAGAATCTTTTTTTCACGGTCAAATACCGCATCCACTGTATAATTATAATATAAATGAGGTTTCTTCCTGGCATCCACAGACCGTCTGACAATCCGGATGTCATGGGGAATCTCCCCTCCTGCTCTCCGGCTGATCTCCCGGACCAGGTCCTCTTCTTTATGGGTGATGGGTAACTGTATTTGTATTCTTAACATTGTATTATCCTGATTATTTTCAATAAATATAGCGCCGGACATCATCATAAGAAGCGGCTTTCCCGGCTGTCGTCCCGCTGGCCCAGGCCCACTGAAGATTATAACCTCCGCAGATTCCGTCCACATCCACTACTTCCCCGGTAAAATAAATACCGGGCCATTTCTTTGACTGCAGGTTCTCATCCAGTTCTGACAGAGGAATACCGCCCCGGGTAACCTGGGCTTTCTCGTATCCTGTCACGCCATTGATGCGAAGAGGAAAGGCTTTGATAACATGAGCCAGCCCATTCATCTGATCTTTTGACAAGGTATGGACAGGCCGGTCTTCTGACAGTCCGGCTTCCCGTATCAGAACAGGGACAATCTTCCGTGGAAAAATCCCTGCCATCCGGTACTTAAGAAGCTGGAAATCCTTTTCTTCCTCTTCGATGGCCGTCAGTAACCTGCAAACCTCCTCATGGGGATACTCCGGCATGAAATCAATCACCAGTTCCACCGTCTTCCCTTCATGAAGTGCCACAGAGGCAAATCGACTTGCCTGAAATACCACAATACCAGAAATCCCTCCGGCTGTCCACTGGAGTTCACCCTGATCCCGGTAAACCGGTTCCTGGTCTACAATCAGGCAGATGGCTGCCTTAATCCGGACTCCTTTCAGCTTCTTCAGGAAAGGAGCCGGAGAACGGAGGGCTGTCAATGCCGGCAGTGGAGTAATCAGCGAATGCCCCAGCTCCTCTGCCAGACGATAACCGTCCCCGGAACATCCGAATTCCGGACCGGCCAGTCCTCCTGTAGAAATGATTACGTGATCTCCCAGATATTGCTTCCGGGAAGTCTTCACCAGATATCTTCCACAGATTTGACCATCGGCTTCCACATACCGGCCGACGGGCTGGACCTGTCTGACCTCTTCCTCCGTGATTACACGAATATTCTTTCTCATTTCCACGGCTCTCTCAAAAAGATAGCGGACCGGAGCCGCCATTTCACTGTAAGGATACACATATCCATCCTTTTGCCTGGTTTGAATTCCCACCCTGCCAAAAAGACGGATCGTTTCCTCCGCTCCGAAAGAGGACAGAATCTTACGGGCTGTGTCCGGATGATCGCTCCGATAGTATTCCGGCCGCTGATCCAGATTGGTCAGGTTGCATCGGCCGTTACCCGTGGCCAGAAGCTTTCTTCCCAGACAGTCCTGTTTTTCCAGAAGCAGGATCGGATTCCCTGTCTCTGAAGAGGCGAGGGCCGCCGCCATTCCGGAAGCTCCCCCGCCTATGACGATCGTATGAAATTGTTCCGCTTTCCTATTCTTCTTCATCTGTACCTTTGCTTACTCTGTCATATCCCAGATTATGGAGAATGTCTGCCTGCTTCTCTTCCATGATCTTACGTTCCCCGTCAGACATATGGTCATATCCCATCAGGTGGAGCATGCTGTGAGCAATCAGAAATGCAAATTCCCTTACCTGGGAATGACCGTATTCCATAGCCTGCTCTTTTACTTTGTCCATCGAGATCATAATATCCCCGAGGATCAGTTCTCCACTTTCCGGATCAAAGGCAAAAGGATCTCTGCTCTCGATGTCGGAAAAATCCCCCGGCTGAGGATATTCCGCTGCAGGGAAGGACAGGACATCCGTCGCCCGGTCAATCCCCCTGAAATCACGATTAATATCCCGGATCTCATCATTCCCGATTAAAATAAGAGAGACCCGGCAGTCATAGGGACAGTTCTCATAAACCAGAGTCCCCTCAACCACCCGGTTAGCAATCTCTTCTGTATCAATCCGGATCTCTCCTTCATAATTATTCGATAATAGTACCATGCTAGTCTCCAGAACAAACCATTATTATTGGCTCTTTTTCCCGGAAGAGGCCCGCTTTGCCTTCACAGCTTTCCTCTTCTCCTTCGCCTCTTTCTGTCTGTCATACTCATCGTAGGCATTAACAATCTTCTGTACCAGAGGGTGGCGAACCACATCCGCACTGGTCAGCTGGCAGACACCAATCTCATCAATATTTTTAAGGATTCTCAAAGCGTCATCCAGACCGGACCGGCTGCCGTCGGGCAGATCCTTCTGGGTCAGGTCTCCGGTGATAATGGCCTTGGATCCGAAACCGATTCTGGTCAAAAACATCTTCATCTGAGCCGGTGTAGTATTCTGGGCTTCATCCAGCACTACAAAAGCGTTATCGAGAGTTCTTCCCCTCATATAAGCCAGTGGAGCTACCTCGATGAGACCCTTTTCCATGTTCTTCATAAAAGTATCTGCTCCCATGATCTCATAGAGAGCATCATACAGAGGGCGAAGGTAGGGATCTACCTTGCTCTGCAGATCACCCGGAAGAAATCCAAGCTTCTCACCTGCCTCAATGGCGGGCCGTGTCAGGATGATCCGGTTCACCTCGCCGGCTTTAAATGCAGTGATAGCCTTGGCCATGGCCAGGTAAGTCTTACCGGTTCCCGCAGGCCCTACTCCGAAGACGATCATCTTGTCACGGATCGTATCCACGTAGTGCTTCTGCCCTACCGTCTTTGGCTTAATAGGCTTACCCATGACGGTATGGCAGATGATATCCCCATCCAGCTTCGTCATCTCCTCCGTCTGGTCCGTCATGGACAAGGCCAGGGCATAATTGACATTCTGCTCTGAGATATCATTTCCTCTCTGTGACAGGACCAGAAGCTGGTCGATGACCGCCTTGGCACGGTGGCAGTCTTCCTCACTGCCGATGATCTTCAGTTTATCATCCCGGATAATGATCGTTACGTTCAGGGCCTTCTCAATCTTTTTCATATGGGAATCATACTGCCCGAAAACGTTAACGGCATGTTCCACCGGGAACAGGTATTCCTGCTCGTATATACTCAAATCGTCTTCTCCTTTTCCTAATGATAATAGATGATTATATCACAGGATTCCTATCTCATCAACATACCGCCGGTGGCATCCAATGTCAGTCCTGTCAGATAATCTGCTTTGTCGGAACACAGATAAACGACCGGATAAGCCACCTCTTCGGGCTGAGCCACTTTGCCAATCGGAATTCGTCCATTATAGTAATCTCTTCTGGTTTCGAGAGCTTTCGCTGTCATGGGTGTCTCCACCATTCCCGGTGCAACAGCATTTACATTTATACCGTATCCGGCTACCTCTCTGGCCAG
>CACXGS010000019.1 GCA_902767195.1 uncultured Lachnospiraceae bacterium
ACTGCACAGTTTCGATACCTTCCTCATTCTCTATAAATGCCGCATTTTCCCGGATGTTTGGAACATCAACAGACATTGGTCTAATTGTACGCAATACTTCCTTCCATTCATTCGTCTCATATCCCTGCACATCAAACTTGATAGTTCCTTGCGGTAATTCCATGTAGCCCAGAATCTTCGCCCCGGATTCTATATAGGTTACATTCATTTCATTGATCCGATCCTCCTCGCATACAGGATCCTCCATCTCCAGAATAGATGTTCCTATATCTATCAGGTACTCTTTTGAAGGGTCTATGACAGGTTCAAGGATCATATTCCGATATTTCCCATTGATAAATTCTATACGTGATCCTCCTAAAGAAACCTTTGTCTCAAGGATATTATCTGGAATGCGAACCTGACCGATCTTGTGCCCAGTCACATCATCTATAAAGCAATATCCCTCATCGGGGATCAGGGGCAACACAGGCGTCTCCCACTCTGTTTTTTCTGCTTCATCTGAAGAAAATCCTAAATCCGCAAATTCACTGTCAACTCCTGTGCCTCCCTGATCCGCTTCTTCCGATTTTGTGCCAGTTCGAATTGCCTGCGTACTCTCTATCTGATCCAGAAGTGCAAAGAATTCCTGTTTTACTTTCTCTTCTTCTTCATCTTCAAATCTTAGTTCTATACGTAAAACATTGTCTGCATTCTGTGTTATTGCGATCATTTCATTCTCTTCATAAGATCTATCCTTTAGTTTTCCGATTGTATATTCAAAAACAAGCTTACTCCCCTGATACTGTTCCCACACTGGATTATCTATGTCATACTCTTCCACCGTACTCTTTTCTTCTTGAATAGAATCTGTAAAAGATGTCCACAAGAAATACCACTTAGTATCCCCGGTATGCTGCCATTCCACCGCACACCCTCCATCATAAACACCAAATTCTTGCAGATGATCCGGTAATAGACAGGTAAAGCATTCCAGTCCGGAATCGTTTTCAAGATATACCTTGTCCGAGCGAACATTCGGGCATTGGATAAATCCTTTTTCAAATGTCTGTACAATATCCAGCACCTTGTCTTCCTTGAGTCCTCTAGAATGGAAGGAGAAAGCCGACATTTCGTCTATATTACAGTACCCATCCACATCAAGGAATCCTTTTCCTTTTACCGCATACTCTGTTGTTTTCCAATATAAATCCAAGTTTTTAATTTGCTTCGTCTTGAGTTCACTTTCCGTCGGGTCACTTGTAATTTCATCAAAATACAAGTAATTAAAGTAATCTTTCTCAAACCTGTCTCCATATTCTGCATTGGTATCAAACAAGAAAAAGTCATCCTCTGTCTTTACCGGGTCTATACCGTTTAAACACAGATACTCTTCTTTATACTCATCCTCAGCGTCATAGACAAAATCTATCTCTCTTCCGCCTCCACTAACTTCCATTTTCACAACGTCTTCAGGTATAGGGATCTGCCCGATGATGTTTCCATCAAATGTCTCAAGGAAGCAATGCCTCTCTTTTGCCTCTGGCACAGGGCCTTCGCTTTGCACAATGACTGCTTCCTCCCCCTTGTCTGGCTCATTGTTATTCTCCTTTAAGCTGCCTTCCTCTACAGCTTCTTCTGCTTCGTTATCTGTTCCAGCAGAATTCGCATTTCCGTCCATATTCTCTATAGTCTCTTCCTTAGATGTATGAGCAGATTCCTTTTCATCTGTGGATGCACCACATCCAATGAGACTGCTTTGAATCAGCGCCACCGCAATTAAAAAACTTAAAATCGTACATACCCTTCTATTATCCATTTTTCCAGTCCTTTCTGACGTATAGCGCTGATAAATTAGCATCGTAATTGATTTTTTGCCGCTACGGCATAAGTTCTTGTGAATTCGCCACAACTGTTTCATGAAGAAACAGTCTGCTCATTTGTAATTGCAATCGGTGCAAATTCAATTTGGTTCTTCCACAAGCAGTAGTATTCTGCAGTTATCTTTCCCAGAATTAGTGATTCCTGAAGAAAAAATCACTATCAGATGCCGAAGAGCCTTTAATTTGGCGTAGCGATCTGAAATTTGATTTCCACCCTTCGTGATGCGTCCATGTCGATATTTCCATCTTCATCATAGATTGGATCATTAAATGCCTTCCCGGAAGCCATAAATAAAAATTCTATCTCTTCCATTCTATCTGCGCCCAATAGTGTTTCTGCATTCTCAAGAATTCTTTCCATCACCGCCGACGCCCTTTTCTCAGATAATTCCAGATTGTATGTGTAGGAACTCCTGGTATCTGTATGCCCAATGACTTCGACTTTTTTGATATTCTTTTTCACGTCTTCTTCCAGAATCACAGGCAGTAACGCATTGGAAAATCTGTCAATGTAGTTATTTCCGCGATCCTTGAGTTCATAACTGGATGAGTCAAAAAGAATTTCACTGTCCATTGTAATAACACCCGTCTCGCGATCAATTTGTGCATCAATGGATGCGTCTGCGAACGCGGCGCTCAATTTCTCAGCAATCCCTCTGCGAATATCCATCTCTTTTGCTGCCTCGGCTGGATTGGCTTGCTCAAGCTTGTCCTGCTCAGTGGCGATCTCAGCTACTCCCTGGAGAAGACCCGGTATTTCCACTGCCCATGATACAAATGTGTCATCTTGAAAAGAGAATATATACCTGCAATTGTCTCCCGGATAAAGAATCTGATTCTCCCGATCTAATTCTCCAAGCATCAAATCTTCTTCTGCCTTCTTTTCAAAACTATGCTGTAGAGGAGAGCGAAAAATAATCTCATCCGAAGTCATTCGATCCACTTGAAATTCAAAGGCATTTTTGACATCCGAATAATTTGCTTCTCCGATTTTCATATCATCGTTGATCAGAACGTTCCCTTCTGCCGAGGTTTTGTCAAGGTAAGCACTGCAAATAAAGCAATCCCTCAAAGGTGCAATATGGTTGTAGATATTTACAGCGCGGACATATACAGTAAGATCAGAGATATGAAGTGAAAAATAGTTTGTCACACCCCCTGAAGGAACCTCTGTCTCCAGGTCGGCATCAATGATTTCGGGAACCTTTCCTTCTATATGATCTATGACACCCGCCACCGTATCTGAATATAGTTCCCAGTCAAAAAGCCCTTGATCTTCGGTACGAATTGAAATGTGGTCATACAAATA
>CACXGS010000020.1 GCA_902767195.1 uncultured Lachnospiraceae bacterium
AGATGGGGATTGGATTCGCTTTCCAGCAGCCGGTGAAGTTTAAGGGTATCCAGGTCCTTGATCTTCTGCGTCTGGCAGCAGGAAAGCAGATTAAGATCTCTGATGCCTGTGAATATCTTGCATCCGTTGGCCTTTGTGCCAGGGATTACATTAATCGTGAAGTAAATGACAGCCTCTCCGGCGGAGAGCTCAAGAGGATCGAGATCGCTACTCTGTTGGCCAAGTCCTCCGTTCTCTCTATATTTGATGAGCCGGAAGCAGGAATCGACCTGTGGAGTTTCCAGAACCTGATTGAAGTCTTCCAGAATATGAGAGCGAATATTAAGGATAGTTCTATTCTGATCATTTCCCATCAGGAGCGGATCCTGAATATTGCGGATGAAGTTATCGTTCTTAAAGAAGGTCAACTGGAGCAGCAGGGTAATAAAGACGATATTCTTCCGGGCCTGATTGGAACCACATCCGCTGTGGCTGCCTGCAGAAAGAGTGGCGTACAGAGAGAACATGAGCTAGAGGAGGAAGACACAGATGTTACAGCTTGACGAAATACAGATGAGATTACTGCGGGAAGTTGCCGATCTTCACAAAGTTCCCGAAGGGGCCTTTAATATCCGCTCCAACAGTCAGGCGGCAGGAAGAGCTTCCACCGCCAATATCGAGATTACACCCAAGGAGAATGTGGCTGGGATCGATATCCGGATCAAGCCCGGTACAAAGAACGAGAGTGTTCATATCCCTGTGGTCATGACCAAGAGCGGACTGAAAGAACTTGTATACAATGATTTCTATATCGGAGAAGACTCTGATGTGACCATAGTTGCCGGCTGTGGGATTGACAATTGCGGCCCTAAGGATTCAGAACATGACGGAGTTCACCGTTTCTTTGTGGGAAAGAATGCAAAGATGCGTTATATAGAGAAACACTATGGTTCCGGAGACGGCAGCGGAAAGCGCATCCTGAACCCGGAAACAGAAGTTTACATGGAAGAGGGAAGCCAGGCAGAACTGGAGATGGTCCAGATCAAAGGCGTGGACGATACTGAGCGCACTACTATTGCAGAGCTTGAAGCAGATGCCAAGCTGGTGGTAAGAGAGAGGCTGATGACCCATGGGGTCCAGCGCGCCATCAGTAAATATGTGGTGAATCTGAACGGAAAAGGCGCCAGCGCTGATGTGGTATCAAGGTCTGTGGCAAGAGATGATTCCTACCAGCTCTTTGACGCTAAGATTGCCGGCAATGCGGAATGTTACGGACATACAGAATGTGATTCCATCATCATGGATCGCGGTAAAGTGCTGGCTGTTCCCGGGCTGGAAGCCAACAATGTTGACGCTGCCCTGGTTCATGAGGCAGCCATCGGAAAGATTGCCGGCGACCAGATCATCAAGTTGATGACCCTGGGCCTGACGGAAGCGGAAGCCGAAGAGCAGATTATTAACGGCTTCCTGAAATAAGCAGGATTAAACAGATGAGAGTACTGTATATGATTCTGGCCGTGATTTTCTATGTACTGGGTCTGATCGGACTGGCATTGCCGGTAATCCCTCAGATTCCCTTTCTTCTGGCCGGCACATTTTTCCTGGCCATGTCCTCGGAGAAATGCAAGAGGTGGATTCTCAGTCACAGCCTGTATCATAAACATATCAGACCTTATGTAGAACGATATCCGAAGATATCCGATCTTCTCCATACGGAGGTTTGCGAGAAGGAAGAACCGGATGATCATAGGGAGGAGAATCAAGATGATTAAAAGATGGTTCATTCTATTCATATGTGCCTTGTTCCTGGTGACCGGGACACCTGTAACAGCCCAGGCAGCCACTCCCATCGTCAGGGAAACCGACCCCAGTGCGCCTGTCTATAACTGCTATTTCCATTACGACGGTAAGATATATGTCTATACCACATCCAAATACCGCAAGGAAGTGAAACGGGCCATCCGGCTCCTGAATAAAAGGTTTGATGTCTTCCGCTATACGAAAGATAAAACAAAGAGGGACGTCCTGATCAAAGACAAGTCTTCTTTCACCGGACAAAGTATGCCGAAGAACCAGCATGTACTGGCTTTGACTACCCATTATAACGCCACCATCATTCTCTATAAGAAAATGTTTAAAAGGATGGGGTCGGGAGCAAGAATTCTGACCATTGCCCATGAGCTGGGCCATGCCGCCGGCCTTGCCCATGCCTCATCGAGAAAGAGTCTGATGTACCCTTACATGAACCAGCTGAAGGCGAAAGGCCTCTCCTCCGCAGATGTACGGGCTTTAAGAAAAGCCAGGAAATATGCCAAAGAGGAAATCAAGGGTCGAAGGAAACCGGTATTAGATTTTTTCCTGGCAGCGGAAAAAGCCGGAAAGGCCATCGGATTCCACATGCCTTCCCAGGGAAAAGGAATGGTTATCCTGACGTTTCCAAAACGGGGGATCAGGTATTCCTCTTCCAATCGAAACGTATTGGAAACCTATCAGAATGGTCTGCTCCTGATTAAAAAGCAGGGGAGCGTGACACTAAAAGTGAATAACAGGGGAACGATACACCGATTTAAGATCCATGTGAGGTAATGACCCATGCCTCAGTGATATCGACCGTAAACTCCGGGACAGACAGGGTGGAATACCTTGCTGGCCCGGTTTTTTTCGGTAAAAATGAGTAAACGTATTAGCACTCACCTCTTGACAGTGCTAATAATCTGTGATATATATGTGTTATACAAAAAATATAACACAGGCATTTGCCCTGATGAGGAGGTGTCCCTATGAACATCAATAAATTCACACAGAAATCAATGGAAGCAGTACAGCGCTGCGAGAAGCTTGCCTATGAATACGGCAACCAGGAGATTGACCAGGAACATTTTCTTTACAGCTTACTGACGATAGAAGACAGTCTGATCGGGAAGCTGATCGAGAAGATGGAGATCAATCGGGATTCCTTTGTAAAGGAAGTACAGCGCCTTCTGGATAAGAAGACCAAAGTATCCGGAGGACAGGTATATATCAGCAAATCTTTAAATGAAGTCCTGATCAGCGCAGAGGATGAAGCCAAAAGCATGGGGGATGAGTATGTTTCGGTAGAGCATCTTTTCCTTTCCCTTTTGCGTCACCCTAACAAGGAGATCAAGAAGCTCCTTCAGGCCTTTGGCATTACCAGAGAGCGATTCCTTCAGGCCCTGTCCACTGTGAGAGGAAATCAGAAAGTAGTCAGCGACAATCCCGAGGCCACCTATGAGACCCTGGAAAAATACGGCTATGATCTGGTGGAGAGAGCCAGACAGCAGAAGCTGGATCCCGTCATCGGAAGAGACGCAGAGATAAGAAATGTAGTCCGGATCCTTTCCAGAAAGACGAAGAATAACCCGGTGCTGATTGGTGAACCGGGCGTAGGAAAAACGGCAGTTGTCGAAGGTCTTGCCCAGCGAATCGTTAAGGGAGATGTCCCGGATTCTCTGAAAGATAAGAGACTCTTCGCGCTGGATATGGGATCTCTTGTAGCCGGTGCCAAATATCGTGGTGAATTTGAGGAAAGACTGAAAGCCGTGCTTGAGGAGATCAAGGCAAGCGAAGGACAGATTCTTATGTTCATCGATGAGCTTCATACGATCGTGGGAGCCGGCAAATCAGAAGGCGCCATGGACGCCGGCAATCTGTTAAAGCCCATGCTTGCCCGTGGTGAGCTCCACTGTATTGGTGCTACAACACTGAACGAATACAGACAATACATTGAGAAAGATGCTGCCCTGGAAAGACGTTTCCAGCCGGTCATGGTGGATGAGCCCACCGTGGAAGATACCGTATCCATCCTTCGTGGATTAAAAGACCGCTACGAGGTTTTCCACGGAGTTAAGATATCGGACAGTGCGCTGGTTAGTGCGGCAGTCCTTTCCAACCGTTATATTTCAGACCGTTATCTTCCGGATAAAGCCATCGACCTGGTTGACGAGGCCTGTGCCATGATCAAGACAGAACTCGATTCCCTGCCTGCCGAACTGGATGAAGTCCAGAGAAAGATCATGCAGCTGGAGATTGAGGAAGCTGCCTTGAAGAAGGAAACCGACCGTTTAAGCCAGGAGAGACTGGAACATTTGCAGGGAGAGCTGGCCGAGCTGCGAGAAGATTATCAGCTGAAGAAAGCAAGCTGGGACCAGGAGAAATCTGCAGTAGAACGGGTATCGAAGCTGAAAGAAGAGATTGAAGCCACCAATAATGAGATTGCCATCGCTCAGAGAAATTATGACCTTAACAGAGCGGCGGAACTTCAGTACGGAATCCTGCCACAGCTGACCAAAGAGCTGGCCCAGGCAGAAGAAATTGCCAAAAACCGGGAAGAGTCCATGGTTCATGAGGCTGTCACAGATGAGGAGATTGCCAAGATCATCAGCCGCTGGACGGGAATTCCCGTATCGAAATTAACAGAAAGCGAAAGAAACAAGACACTCAACCTGGACAAGCAGCTCCACAAGAGAGTAATCGGCCAGGACGAGGGCGTTGAGAAAGTAACAGAAGCCATCATCCGATCCCGGGCAGGTATCAAAGACCCCACAAAGCCCATCGGCTCCTTTATGTTCCTTGGACCAACCGGTGTGGGAAAGACAGAGCTTGCCAAAGCTCTTGCCGAGAGCTTATTTGATGATGAATCCAATATCGTTCGTATTGATATGAGCGAATACATGGAGAAGTTCTCTGTATCCCGACTGATCGGAGCTCCTCCCGGATATGTAGGATACGAAGAGGGTGGACAGCTTACAGAAGCCGTCCGCAGAAAACCCTATTCCGTCGTCCTCTTTGATGAGATTGAGAAAGCTCATCCCGATGTATTCAATGTCCTGCTTCAGGTGCTCGATGATGGACGAATCACTGATTCCCAGGGAAGAACCGTTGACTTTAAAAACACCATTTTGATCATGACTTCCAATATCGGATCCCAGTATCTTCTGGATGGAATAGAAGCAGACGGAAACATTAAAGAGTCGGCAGAGAAGATGGTTATGAATGACCTGAGGGCACATTTCAGACCCGAATTCCTGAACCGTCTCGATGAGATCATTCTCTTTAAGCCCCTGACAAAAGATAACATCGGAAACATCATTGATCTGATGCTAGCCGACGTAAACAAACGACTGGAAGACAAGGAAATCTCAGTAAGCGTCACCGATGCAGCAAAAGATTATATCATTGCCAACGGATATGAGCCGGTATACGGCGCGAGACCGCTGAAGAGATTCCTGACCAAACATGTGGAGACACTGGCCGCCAAATTAATTCTGGAGGGACGTGTCAATGAGCAGGATGTGATTGTGATCGACTACGACGGAGAGAAGCTGGTAGCCGACACCAAAAAATAGTCACTGAAAATGGAATAGCGAATGGAACCGGGTTTCTTATAACCCCAATCGACAGCAACCGGATTTCGTAAGCAGAGGCTTTGCAGGAACAGAGGTGAGATCCTCTGCCGCAAAGACTTGGCGGCTGAGGTAAGAACAAATCGTTCGTGAATACCTCAGCCGCCTTAGTCGTCGCAGGCAGATAGCTCACCGG
>CACXGS010000021.1 GCA_902767195.1 uncultured Lachnospiraceae bacterium
CACAAATTACGAAAAACATTTTGTTCGATTCTTTTAGATTCTGGATTTGACAATAATCTGATTATTTCGGTCATGGGACATACAGACATTTCCACATCTGAGATGTTCTATCACTTTGACAGGAAGACGGCTGATCAGAAGCAGGAGATGTTAAATAATGTGGTAGAGTTTACAGGGTAAGACCCATTTGATTGACTTGATTGACTTTTTGATTGACTTTTGATTTTTCAAAAAAAAGAAAACCCGAAAAACCGCATGAATAAAGGGTTTTTCGGGGGTGTAAAACAGTCGATAGGGGAGTCGAACCCCTGATTCCGCCGTGAGAGGGCGGCGTCTTGACCACTTGACCAATCGACCTTAACAGCTCATTTAATATATCATATAGTATTTTGGAATGCAAGGACTTTTTTAAAAAATTTTTCTGGTTGGATATCTACAAGAAATACAAATTGATTTTTCGTGCATTTTATTTAAATCACTGGTATAATCATCATAACAATAGGAGCACTATGTATTTCTGCAGCATTATCCTATGATTTCCGGGCTATTAAGAGTCTCGGATGATAATTCATAGTCAGAGGAGGTAACTATGTATATTACCAACGATATTAAGTATGTAGGTGTCAACGATCATCAGGTTGATCTTTTTGAAGGCCAGTATAAGGTGCCGAACGGTATGGCCTATAATTCCTATGTGATCATGGACGATAAGATTGCTGTTATCGATACAGTGGATATTAATTTCGGAAGCGAATGGCTGATTAATATCGAGAGAGTTCTGGGCGGACGCCAGCCGGATTATCTGATCGTACAGCACATGGAGCCGGATCATTCTGCTAATATTGCGGACTTTATGCAGTATTATAAGGATGCTCAGATTGTATCTTCCGCGAAAGCATTTGACATGATGAAGAATTTCTTCGGAACGGATTTCGCCGGCCGTCAGGTTGTTGTTGAGAGTGGTTCTACCCTTCGCCTGGGTAATCATGCCCTGGCCTTTGTGGAAGCACCCATGGTTCACTGGCCGGAAGTTATCGTTTCCTATGATATTATTGATAAAGTTCTTTTCGCGGCAGACGGTTTCGGCAAGTTTGGCGCCAATGATGTGACAGAGGACTGGGTGGATGAAGCCCGCCGTTATTATATTGGTATTGTCGGCATGTACGGAGATTTCGTGCAGGCGGTATTAAAGGTTGCAGGACAGCTCGATATTGAGATCATCTGTCCTACTCACGGACCGGTCCTTAAGGAGAACCTGGGATACTATATTGATCTCTATGATAAATGGTCCTCCTACACACCGGAAGAGGAGGGTATAGTCATTGCCTACACCTCCGTTTACGGTCATACCAAGGAGGCTGTACAGCTTCTGGCTGAGAATCTGAGAGCCAAGAAGGCTCCTAAGGTTGTTGTATATGATCTGGCCAGGGATGATATGTCCGCGGCAGTATCCGATGCATTCCGATACAGCAAGCTTGTTCTTGCCACCACTACTTACAATGGTGGAATGTATCCTTTCATGCATGATTATCTGCACAGACTGGTGGAGCATAAGTTCCAGAAGAGAACTGTCGCCCTTATTGAGAATGGTTCCTGGGCACCCCAGGCAGCCCGTCTTATGAAAGAGATGCTGGCCGGCTGCAACGGCATCGAGTTTACGAAGAATAATGTTCATATCAAGTCGGCTCTCAATGAGAAGAATTATGACGAGATGGAGAAGATGGCTTATGAGCTTTGCCAGGAGTACATTGAGCATGATGATGAGCTGGCGAATAAGAATAACATGACGGCCCTCTTCAAGATCGGATATGGCCTCTATGTGGTCACCACCAAAGACGGCGATAAGGACACCGGCTGCATTGCTAACTCCGTAGTTCAGCTGACCAATACACCTAACCGTGTGGCAGTTACTCTGAACAAGGCCAATTTCACCCACGACGTGGCTCTTTCCACCGGCAAGCTGAATGTGAACTGTCTGTCTGTGGATGCTCCGTTTGAAGTGTTCACCAATTTCGGATTCCAGAGCGGAAGAGATGTGAACAAGTTTGAGAACTGGCCGCTGCTGCGCGCAGGTAACGGCATTGCATATCTGCCCAAGTATATCAATGCTTTCATGGCACTGAAAGTGGAAGCTACCCAGGATTTTGATACTCATACCATGTTTATCTGCAGTATCGAAGAGGCCCGTGTTGTTTCCGGAAGAGAGACCATGACTTACAATTACTATCAGGAGAATGTGAAGCCGAAACCGGAAGCAACAAAGAAGAAAGGATTTGTATGCCAGATCTGCGGATACATTTACGAGGGAGATGAGCTCCCGGCAGACTTCATCTGTCCCATCTGTAAGCATCCGGCATCGGATTTCAAGCCACTGTAAGTTGAATTCAGGAAGAACGTATACAGGGGGAAGGTCCTAAGGACCTTCCCCCACTTTATTTATCATGATAACGTTTTGGTCAATACTTATTTTCTTCCCTTGCCTGCGTGTGGAATATCTGTATATTTGGCGATATCCCGGTCGATGGTCACCAGATCGTCAATGCACAGATCGTGAACAGAGCTGTGACCTGTGATCCGGGCGAACATCCTAAGCTCCTCTGTGGAGACATTGAGGAAATTCCCCACCCGTTTTGCGGAAGCTTCCACATGCAGCCTCTTCCGGAGTTCCGGATCCTGGGTTGCGATACCTACAGGGCAGTTTCCGCTGCCGCAGATGCGATATTGCTGGCAGGCCGCCGCAATCATAGCTGCGCTGGCAATGGCAACGGCATCGGCGCCCATGGCAAGGGCTTTGGCGAAATCAGAAGATACTTTGAGACCGCCGGTGATTACCAATGATATATCGGAGTTAATGGAATCCAGATATTTTCTGGCTCTGGCCAGAGCGAACACGGTGGGAACCGTGGTGGATTCTCTCAGCAGCAGAGGACTGGACCCGGTGGCGCCGCCACGGCCGTCGATGGTGATGAAATCCGGTTCTGCATATACCGCGTATTCCAGATCATCCTCAATCCTTCCCGCGGCAAGCTTGATGCCGATGGGGCGGCCTTTGGAACGTCTCCTGAGCATGGAAACCATGTCCTTCAGGTCCTCCTTGGAATTAATCTCCGGGAACTTGCTGGGGCTCTGGATATCTTCGCCAACCTTCTTGCCCCGGATCTTTGCAATCTCTTCCGTTACCTTATCCCCCGGCAGATGACCTCCCATACCCGGCTTGGTTCCCTGGCCAATCTTGATTTCGATGGCGTCGGCCTTTTGAAGGTTTTCCTCCGTTACACTGTATTTGTTGGGAATATACTCAAAGATGTATTTGTAAGCGGCATCCCGCTCTGCAGGGAGAATTCCGCCCTCGCCGCTGCATATGGCGGTCTTGGCCATGGCTGCGCCGGCAGCCAGCGCTTCTTTCACCTCAGCGGATAAGGCGCCGAAGGACATATGAGAGATGTAAACCGGGCTTTGAAGCACCATGGGCTTCTTGGCGTGCTTTCCGATAACTGTCACTGTATCTACCGGATCCCCGTCATTTAAGGGCGGCGGATTGAGCTGTGCTCCCAGAAAATAAATATCGTCCCAGCCCGGCATGGGCATCAGGGTACCCATTGCCGCGTGAATAGTATGACCTGTTACAGCCATTTCATGGATCTCGCTCATATAGCGGCAAGCAGGATCATCCCTGACATAGGTCGGATCATAGGCCAGATCCCCCTCAAACTCTTTCTTGGGAAGGACTTCTTCCTTTTTTTCCTCCTGGCCGGCAACCAGAGTGAATTTGGAGATGGGCTGTTTGCAGACCGGGCAGGCGTCCAGCGAACTCAGAGGAGCTCCTTCTTTTTCTTCATCATAAATATAACCACAGATACTACAGGAATAAACTGCCATAATGTACCCTCCTTTTTTCTCAATTTAATTTGCAGATAGTATATCACAATAACTCATTAAATATTGGGAATATAACAGTTTCTTATAGAAATAATCTAAGAATTCTGCCATCATCAGCTGTTGAAAAAAGTATCCGGATACCATATAATGTGCTTATCTGTGTCTAAAACAGAATAAAAGGCACAGGTCTCGATTCAGGGAGGAAATAATTTTATGATATATGAAACTACGACAATCCCTGCCGCACCGGAAAGAGAGCCGGACCGGCAGAGATTCTTTATGGAAAAAGCCAGAGAGCTGATCTGTCAGAAAGAGAGAGAGCTGGGGCGGAAGCTGACCTTCTGCGACCAGACCTTCGGCTGTCAGATGAACTTCAAAGATTCGGAGAAATTAAACGGCATTCTGGAGGAGATCGGCTATGTCCGCGTCGATACCCCGGAGGCTGATTTTGTTTATTACAATACCTGCACGGTAAGAGAGAATGCCAATGTCCGGGTCTACGGCAGACTGGGGTCCTTAAAGAGCATCAAAAAAAGGAATCCTGACATGATTATCGCCATGTGTGGCTGTATGATGCAGGAACCGGACGAACAGGAAAAGGTGAGGACGTCCTTCCCCTTTGTGAATCTGGTCTTTGGTACCCACAATATCTATAAGCTGGCAGAGCTTCTCTATGAAGTCCTGGTGACGAAAGACAGAGTCTTCGACGTCTGGGACAAGCCTCAGGAGATTATTGAAGACCTGCCTTCGGACCGGAAGATTTCATTTAAAGCCGGGGTCAATATCATGTTCGGCTGCAACAATTTCTGCTCCTACTGCATCGTCCCCTATGTCCGCGGACGGGAGAGGAGCCGGAAGCCGGAAGACATCCTGGCAGAGGTGGAGAAACTGGCGGCTGAAGGCGTGGTGGAAATCATGCTTCTGGGACAGAATGTGAATTCCTACGGAAAGAACCTGGAGCAGCCGGTTACTTTTGCCCGGCTTCTCTCCATGGTGGAGAAGGTGGAAGGGATCGAGAGAATTCGATTTATGACTTCCCATCCCAAAGACCTGTCCGATGAACTCATCGAGGTCATGGCCGGATCCTCCAAGATCTGTCGTCACCTTCACCTGCCCCTGCAGTCCGGCAGCAGCCGGATTCTAAAGCAGATGAACCGGCGCTATACTAAAGAGAGATACTTGGACCTGGTGGACAGGATCCGCCGGGCAATTCCGGATATCGCCATCAGTACGGATATTATCGTGGGCTTCCCCGGTGAGACGGAAGAGGATTTTCAGGAGACCGTGGATGTGGTAAAGAAAGCCCATTTCGACAGTGCATTTACATTTATTTATTCCAGGAGGACCGGAACACCGGCTGCATCCATGCCGGATCAGGTGCCGGAAGATGTGATTCATGACCGCTTTGACCGTCTTCTGGCTGTGGTCAACGAAGAAGCCACCAGAAAGAACGCTGAGCTTGAAGGCAGAACGGAAGAGGTGCTGGCAGAGCAGGTCAACGACAGGGATCCCTCCCTGATCACCGGCAGACTCTCCAACAACAGTGTGGTACATTTTAAGGCGGATCCATCTGTGATCGGGAAGATCGTCCCCGTGTACCTGGAAGAAGCGAAGGGATTCTATTATCTCGGGAGGATACAGGAGAATGGCTAAAATGACCCCTATGATGGAACAGTATCTTGAGATTAAAAATCAGTATAAGGACTGTATCCTTTTTTACCGGCTCGGGGATTTCTATGAAATGTTTTTTGATGACGCCATCATGGTGTCTAAGGAACTGGAACTGACCCTGACAGGACGGAACTGCGGTCAGGAGGAGCGGGCTCCCATGTGCGGTGTTCCTTTTCACTCCTGTGAGCCATACATCAACAAGCTGGTGGAGAACGGCCATAAGGTTGCCATCTGTGAGCAGGTGGAGGATCCCAAGCTGGCCAAAGACCTGGTGAAACGGGATGTGATCCGGATTGTTACTCCCGGCACCAATGTCAACAGCAGGGACGGAGAGGAGTCGGGGAATAATTATATTATGAGTGTTTTCTGCGAGGGAGACCGGTTTGGCCTGGCTGTCTGCGACCTGTCCACCGGCGAGTTCCGCACCACCCAGGTGGAGAGCAGGGAAACCCTGATGGATGAGATTAATCGTTTTGAACCCTCCGAGCTTTTATGCAATGACGCTTTCTGTATCTGCGGGATTGATACAGATTTCATAAAAGACAAGATCGGAACCATGCTGACCCCGCTGGCCAGCTATTATTTTGAGGAGGAGCATTGCGAGCAGATGATTCGCCGCCAGTACCATCTGGCAGGTCTTGCCGGAGTAGGACTGACGGATTACCCCTTCGGGATTATCGCCAGCGGGAGCCTTCTCCAGTATCTCCATGAGACACAGAAAAATGCTCTGGAACATCTGAGGGAGATTATTCCATACTCCACCGAGAACTACATGGTCCTGGACAGTGCCACCAGAAGAAACCTGGAACTGACAGAGACCCTGCGGGAGAAAAAGAAAAAAGGCAGCCTTCTTTGGGTGCTTGATCATACGAAGACAGCCATGGGCGGCAGGAGACTCCGCACCATGGTGGAGCAGCCCCTGATCCGAAAGAAGGATATCAGCAACCGGCTGGATGCTGTGGAGATGCTCATGGAAAATGCCATGGCCAGGGAAGAATTGCGTGAATATATGAATTCCATTTATGACCTGGAGCGGCTGACCATGCGGATCAGTTATCGTTCCGCCAATCCCAGGGATCTGATGGCCTTTAAGACTTCCATTTGTTACCTGCCTTATATCAAGGATATTCTGGAACAGTTCGGTTCGGGAATCCTTCATAAGATGGGAAAAGACCTGGATACTCTGGAAGACCTCTACGGGATTCTGGATGTTTCCATCCAGGAGGATCCCCCCATTACCATCCGTGAGGGCGGGATCATCAAAGAGGGATACAATGAGGAAGTAGACCATCTGAAGAAGGCCAAGACAGATGGCAAGACCTGGCTGGCAGACCTTCAGGAAAGAGAGAAGGAAGCCACCGGAATTAAGAATCTGCGGGTCCGTTTTAACAAGGTCTTCGGATACTATATCGAAGTGACAAACTCCTACAAAGACCTGGTGCCTGACCACTATATCAGAAGGCAGACCCTGGCCAACGCGGAGCGCTATGTTACAGAAGAACTGTCGGAACTGGCCAAGACCATCCTGACAGCAGAAGATAAGCTTTATGCCCTGGAATATGAACTCTACGTGGATATCCGCGAGAAGCTGGCGGAGCAGATCGAGCGGATCCAGAAGACCGCCGCCATCATTTCCTGGGTAGATGCCCTGGCATCCCTTGCTCTGACCGCGGAACAGAATCAGTATGTCCGCCCTGTCCTTAATCAGAAAGGGCAGATCGACATCAAGGGCGGCCGCCATCCTGTTGTGGAGCGGATGATGAACGGCCAGCTCTTTGTGGATAATGATACATTTCTTGATCATAAAAAGAAGAGAATCAATATTATAACCGGCCCCAACATGGCAGGGAAATCCACCTATATGCGGCAGACAGCACTCATCGTCCTGCTGGCTCAGATGGGGTCCTTCGTACCGGCCAGATCCGCCTCCATCGGAATCGTGGACCGGATCTTTACCAGGGTGGGCGCCTCCGATGATCTGGCCTCCGGCCAGTCTACCTTTATGGTGGAAATGAATGAGGTGGCCAACATTCTTCGCCAAGCCACCAAAAACAGCCTGATCATTCTGGATGAGATCGGCCGGGGAACGTCAACCTTTGACGGACTCTCCATAGCCTGGGCTGTGGTGGAATATATCGCCTCGTCAGCCCTGGCCGGAGCAAAGACCCTTTTTGCCACCC
>CACXGS010000022.1 GCA_902767195.1 uncultured Lachnospiraceae bacterium
AAGAATAGAAATCTAGATAATGGAGGATATGATCATGATAGACAAGTATGAAGAGAAGATGAAGAAGACCCTGACCAATCTTGACGGTGAATATAATACGATCCGTGCCGGCAGAGCCAATCCCAGGGTGCTTGATAATATCAAAGTTGATTATTACGGAACACCGACCCCTCTTCAGCAGGTGGGGAACATTTCCGTTCCCGAGCCAAGAAGTATTGTGATCCAGCCATGGGACGGCAGTCTTTTGAAGGCGGTGACCAAGGCTATCCAGGCATCCGACCTGGGAATCAATCCTACCAATGACGGAAAGGTTGTACGTCTGGTCTTCCCGGAACTGACAGAGGAACACAGAAAGACTCTGGTCAAGGATGTTAAGAAGAAAGGGGAGGCAGCAAAAGTAGCCATCCGGAATATCCGGAGAGATGCCAACGACAGCCTCAAGAAACAGGAAAAAGCAAAAGAGATTACAGAGGATGATCGTAAGGATCAGGAGAAGAAGATTCAGAAGCTGACAGACAAGTATATTAAAGAAGTGGATGCAGCGGTAGATAAGAAGTCTCAGGAGATTCTTACTGTATAAGAGATACGAAAGATTCAGGCAGCCGGGCGACTGGCTGCCTGTTCAGTGTAATTTAAGCGCATAATAAGGATAACAGAAATGAAAAGAGAGATTAATGGCGTGACATATGAGATCCCGCAGCATGTGGCGATCATACTTGACGGCAACGGACGGTGGGCAAAGAAACATCTTATGCCGAGAAATGTGGGACACCGTCAGGGTGCTAAAGTGGTAGAACAGATTTGTGAGGATGCCTGGGACCTGGGGATTAAATATCTGAGCGTCTATGCATTTTCCACGGAAAACTGGAAGAGGCCTGACAAGGAAGTCAGGGCCTTGATGAAGCTTTTAAGACGCTACCTCATTGACTGTATTGAGCGTACTTCCAGGAATAATATGAGAGTCCGGGTCATCGGTGAGAAGAGCCGGCTGGATCAGGATATCCGGGAGGCGATCGAGGAACTGGAAGAGGTGTCTTCCCGCAATACGGGACTGAATTTTACCATCGCCCTCAATTACGGGAGCCGGGACGAGATGGTCCGTGCCATGCGAAAGATCGCGGGTAATATTCAGTCCGGAGAGCTGAATCCGGAGGATATAACAGAAGAATATTTTTCTTCATGTCTGGATACGGCGGATCTTCCCGATCCGGATCTTATGATCCGGACCAGCGGGGAACAGAGACTTTCTAACTGGATGCTGTGGCAGCTTGCCTATTCGGAGTTTTATTTTCCGGACGTACTCTGGCCTGATTTCAATAAGGACGAGCTGATCAAAGCCATTGAGTATTACAATACCAGAGACCGCCGGTACGGAGGAGTTAAATAACAGGAGATCATTATGTTTAAACAGAGATTAATCAGCGGCATTGTCCTGGTGATCATAGCCGTAGCTACGTTTTATGCGGGCGGATTTGTGACCTTCGGGGTCATAGCTGCCATATCCCTGATGGGAGTATTTGAATTGTTGAGGGTAGTGAATATTGAGCGGTCAGCCCTGGCTGTCGTCTGCTATACAGCATCTATCCTGTATTACCTCCTGCTGCTCCTGGATCTGGACCAGCATACCGTTCCCCTGATGCTGGGGGCTCTGATCGCCTTGCTGACGATCTATGTATTTACTTTTCCCCGATTTCGTTTTGAACAGGTAGCCCTGGCATTTTTCAGTCTTTTTTATGTGACGGTGCTGCTGGCCTGCCTCTATCGGATCCGTATGCTTAACGGCGGCGGATTCATGGTTGTTCTGGTCTTTTTGAGTTCCTGGGGCAACGATACTCTGGCCTACTGCGCCGGAAGACTTTTCGGCCGTCATAAGATGTCCCCGGCCCTGAGTCCCAAAAAAACGATTGAAGGCGCCGTGGGAGGCGTTGTAGGAGCCGGTCTGCTGGGGCTGCTCTACGGGCTGCTGGTCCGCAATTATATTCATACGAATTACAATGCCCCTGTGGTGTTTGCCCTGGTCTGTACCGTGGGAGCCCTGATCAGCATTGTGGGAGATCTGGGAGCATCCGCCATTAAGAGAAACTATGATATCAAAGATTACAGCAACCTGATTCCGGGTCACGGTGGGATCCTGGACCGGTTCGACAGTGTGATCTTTACGGCACCCATCATTTACTATGTACTGGTAATGATGGCCTAGGATAAATATACAGAGACAGAAAGGAATAAGATGCTTAAAATAATACTGGCGATATTATTGTTTACTGTTATCGTAGTCTTTCACGAGCTGGGACATTTCCTGCTGGCCAAATGGAACGGGGTCTGTGTGGAAGAGTTCGCAATCGGGATTGGCCCTACTCTGATCGGAAAGAAGATCGGAGAGACAGTCTACGGTATTAAAGCCTTACCCTTCGGGGGCTGCTGTGTTATGAAAGGAGAAGACGGTGATGATACCAGTGAAGGGTCTCTGAACAGCAAGACGCCCCTTCAGAGATTCTCCATTATTTTTGCAGGACCCTTTTTTAATTTTATTCTGGCTTTCTTCTTCGGCATGATTCTGGTAGCTATGGCCGGTGTTTACTATCCTGTCATCGGGCAGGTGGAAAAAGACGGCGGCGCTTACGAAGCCGGTCTGAAAGAGGGAGATGAGATCCTGAAGATGGACCATGCCAGGATGCATGAATATACAGATATATCCCTCTATAATTTCTTCCATTCCGATCATCCGGAAGTGGAGATCACTTACCGGCGGGACGGGGAGATCCACAAGGTCACCGTTGTCCGGAAGATGACAGAGGGTCGTTATATCTGTGGTATCTACGGACCTGAAAAACCGGTCAGACAGGGCCCGGCGGGCATTGTCCGTTACGGCTGGTACGAGATGGTACGTCAGATTAACATGACCTTCCAGAGTCTGAGGATGCTGGTAACCGGAAAGGCTTCCCCCAATGACCTGTCGGGGCCGGTGGGAATTGTGAATACCATCGGTGAGAGTTATGATGCCAGCATCGTGTACGGAATCAAGGTGGCGTTTATGACCATGCTGTCCTTTGCCATCCTTTTAAGTGCCAACCTGGGAGTCATGAACCTCCTGCCTCTTCCCGCACTGGACGGAGGACGTCTGGTCTTCATTATCCTTGAGATGATCCGGGGCAGGAAGATCGATCCGGAAAAAGAGGGAATGGTCCATTTTGCCGGACTGATCCTTCTGCTGACTCTGATGGTGCTGGTAATGGGGAACGATATACGAAAGATTTTTATGCACTAAAGATATTTTGCAGGTGTGAAGTTTAGGAATTTACCCATGCTCTGTTATCATGAACAGGGTATGGGTAATATCAGTTTATGGAATGAGTTTAAAGGAGAAGACCATGTACAGAGACCACACAAAAGTGATACATATCGGAGACCGGGTCATCGGGGGAGGCAATCCCATCCTGATCCAGTCCATGACCAACACAAAGACTGAGGATGTGGAGGCCACAGTGGCCCAGATTCTGGAGCTGGAGGCGGCGGGATGCGAGATCATCCGGTCTACAGTCCCCACTCCTGAGGCAGCCCGGGCACTGAAAGAGATTAAAAAGAGAATTCACATACCCATTGTGGCGGACATCCATTTTGATTACCGGATGGCGATTGCCGCCATAGAGAATGGGGCGGATAATATTTGGATCTATCCCGGAAACATCGGGAAAGAGGAAAGAGTCCGTGCCGTGGTGGATAAAGCCAGAGAGTACCGGGTACCGATCCGGATCGGAGTCAACAGCGGTTCCCTGGAGAAACCACTGATTGAGAAATATGGAAAAGTCACGGCAGAAGGTCTGGTTGAGAGTGCCCTTGATAAAGTAAAGCTCATCGAAAGGATGGGTTACGATAATCTGGTAGTGAGTATCAAGTCCTCGGATGTGATGATGTGTGCCAGAGCCCATGAGCTGCTGGCGCCGGTCTGTCCCTATCCTCTTCATGTGGGGATTACGGAGGCAGTAACCCTTTTCCGGGGAAATATCAAGTCTGCCCTGGGACTGGGCATTATCCTGAGCCAGGGTATCGGAGATACCATCCGGGTATCCCTTACCGGGGATCCGGTCAACGAGATTGCCTCTGCCAAACAGATTCTCCGGACGCTGGGTTTGAGAAGCGGCGGCATAGAAGTTGTCTCCTGTCCCACCTGCGGGAGGACCAGCATAGACCTGATCGGTCTGGCCAATGAGGTGGAAAAAATGGTGACGGAATTCGATCACCTCAATCTGAAGCTTGCTGTGATGGGATGTGTGGTAAACGGCCCCGGGGAAGCCAGGGAAGCAGACATCGGAATCGCCGGCGGCGACGGTGTGGGACTCCTGATCAGGAAGGGGGTCGTGGTCAGAAAAGTGGCGGAGGAAGAGCTTTTACCGGTACTTCGCCAGGAACTGATGAACTGGAAGGATGAGTAATGATACTGAATATAGTGACCGGTGAAAGCGGTCAGGGTAAAACTGAATACGTGATCGACCAGATGATCCGCCAGGCTATGGATCACAGTGACCGCAATTATTATCTGATCGTGCCGGAACAGTTCAGTCTGGAGATGCAGAGAAAAGTCATCGAAAAACATCCCAAACACGGATTCATGAATATCGATGTTCTGAGTTTCCACCGGCTGGCTTACCGGATATTTGAAGAGACCGGATACCGGCCGGATGACATCCTGGAGGATCTGGGTGTTTCCATGATCCTTAAGAAGATCATGAGCCGGAAAAAGGATGAGTTTCTTTTTTTCAGACGAAGTATGAATAAACCCGGATTTGTCGATGAAGTCCGGTCTGTCCTGATGGAGCTCATCGGTTACGGGATTCACTGGCAGGATCTGGCCGGTCTGGCAGAGAAGCTGGAAGAGCATCACAGCCTTGCGGGAAAATGTGATGAGATCAGCAGACTCTTCCGTTATTTTACGGATGAGATCCGGGGAAAATACATGGTAACCGAACAGCTTCTGGATGTAGCCGGCCAACAGCTGGCGGACTCCGACATGTTTGAAGATACTCTCTTCTTTTTTGACGGATTTACCGGCTTTACGCCGGTTCAGCTTTCCTTTCTTCTTCAGCTGGCCTCCTGTACACCTCAGATGACGGTGACGGTGACCGCTCCGGACACAGACAGAAAACAGTTCACGGATCTGTTTTCCATGAGTCAGAAGATGATGGATTCTCTGATCAGACTCTGCAAACACGGGGATATCACCCCTGGGAAAAGGGTTCATATCAGTCATCAGAATCCGCCCAGATTTCAGGAGGCTTTGGATATCGCCCGCCTGTCAGGGGCGATTTTTCGGCCTCGCCTTATTCATGAGCTGTCAACATCAGCTCTTCAGGAGAAGGCACAGGATGAATCCGGCAGTATTTCCATGACCCTCTGCGCCAACCCGGACGGGGAGGCAGAGTATGTTCTTCATGAGATTGAGAAGCTGGTCAGAACAGAAGGATTCCGCTATCGGGATTGCGCCGTCCTGGCCGGCGATGTATCTGCTTACGGGCAGGCATTTGTCCGTCAGGCTCAGATTCTGGATATTCCGCTTTTTGTAGATATCCGCAAGAAAGTTTCCTACAATTCCGGGGTGGAAGCAATCCGGGCCCTCTTTCATCTGGCCCAGATGGATTATACTTATGAGAGTGTGTTCCGCTATCTTAAGTCCGGCATGTCCGGGCTTGAGGATAAAGAGACGGACTTCCTGGAAAATTATGTGCTGTGTGCCGGCGTCCGTGGCCTTTCCATGTGGGACAAACCATTTAAAAGAAGAAAGAACAAGTACAGTAAAGAGCAGCTGGAACTTTTGGAGGATCTGCGGGAGAGAGTAGTGGAGGAAACCGCTTCTTTCTGCAGGACGGCCGCTTCCGGAAAAAGCAGGGTACGAGATGTCATGACAGCTCTTTATGACACTCTGCTTAAACTGAAATATCCGGAGCGCCTGTCTGATCTGGCCAGAAAAGCCGGAATGGCAGGAGACCATACGCATGAGAGGGAATACTCTGCCCTGTTTGCCCTGATTCTTTCTCTGATGGACAAGATGGTTACGATTTTCGGAGAGGACCGGATGGAACTGTCCGAGCTGTCTCTGATTATGGATGCGGGACTGGAGTCC
>CACXGS010000023.1 GCA_902767195.1 uncultured Lachnospiraceae bacterium
CAGGCAGATAGCTTACCGGGAGTGGGCAACGCCTCTGCGTCGGAACCGGTTGTCCGTTGATTGGGGTTATTGGCAATACAGTTCAACAGATTGCTTCATATTTTCCCGGCTATTTTATATTTGATGACTGCCAGGATTTCCCTGAGCATGTTATTAGGCAGGTAAAATGGATTGGATGGTGCAGCCAGTCCGGAACCATGGGAGTATCCGTTTTTTTCGGCAATCTTCATGGCGCGGTACATGTGAAAGTTGTTGGTGACGATGGTTACGGGTACATCCCCGGTGATCTGAAGGGAATTCCGTATATTTTGATCAGTGGTCAGAGACTGGTCTTCCAGGATGATCCGGTCCGGGCTGATTCCGGGATAGTGGTCCAGAAGATATTCTTTCATGATCTCTGATTCCGTATCCGGTTCATTGTATCCCTGTCCGCCGGAGAGTATGATCTTGCCTTCCGGGTGATCTTTGGCGTATTCTGCTGCAGTGTCAAGGCGGTATTTCAGTACCTGGCTGGGACCGGAAGGCTTTACCTGAGCGCCGAGGACGATCAGGTAATCGGAAAGTCGATCGGGTTTGTGATGAAATTCCCCCAGAATTCTGCAAGTGATGAAGAGGAACAGCAGGACCGTGCCAATGGCGATGGCAGATATACCTACAATTACCGGCCCGGGCAGTTTTTTCCATATACCGGTACGGATGACCTCGGACAGGATCAACAAAAAAGCACCAATAAGATACCAGACCAGATAGAATCTTGAACCCGAACGGATCGCCATAATGCTAATCCCATACAGGATGGCTATTATACTAAATCCCTTTAATAATATATGTGCTGTCATAGTATTTTTCTCCTCATAGTTTCATTGTATTTAATATACCACAGATTGAACCTGAGAGAAAAAGGATAATAGAAAAGCTCCGGCCAATTATGGCCGAAGCTGTGGTTTTTTTATATAGTTTTGCCTTATCGCTTTGGAATTTGCCGCCTGGGAAGTCCCACCAGACGGCTTCCGGATTCCAGGATCCGGGCCGCTACCATGTTCTTCTGCCGGAGAGCAGCGTTAAAGAAGCTTTCCAGGAAACTATCGGTCTTCTCTTTCATGTATTCTTCGTTACAGGCATCCATGTCGAAATCCGGAATGCTTTCTCCCGTCAGGCTTTCTCCAAAAGCTTTCCAGTCTTTTGAAGCATCTACCTGTCTTTTTCGGATGATCTCCCGAATTTTTTCCAGATATGGGCCGGTTCTTTCTGTATCGTATTGCTCTTTCTCAAAGGTCTCTCTGTCACCTTTCAGATAAGACAGAGCAGTCACCATCTGACAAAAAGCATGTTCATAGTCGGAAGGATTATCCTTATAGGTCTCTTTATATTCTCCCCATGCAGGAAGGTAAATGTAGCGGATGAAGCTGTAATCAGGAAGGTGTCCTGCTCTTCCGTGACCCAGATTCATGATGGAATTCTCGGAGGACTGATAGAGACTGCCGACATACACTCCCTTTTCCGGGTCTTCCGCTTCGGATGGATTGTGGGAAAAGACAACTCTTCTTTTCTCGAAATCCCCGTCTTCTTTGGGAAGCAGTTCGAAAAAGTATGGATTGGTGTTGTTGATGACAAGAGACGGTGTTCCGGCGAAATATGTATGAGCCCAGGTATCTGCCAGTACGTGCATGGCTATCCCTGCTGCCTGAAGCCCGTTTCCTTTGGCCAGATTCACAGTATCAATGAGAAGGCTCCCGTTTGGTCCGCAGATCAGTCGGTATTTGTCTCTGTAATTCTTCGGGCCTTTGTTGATCTCCGCATTCAGGTCACGGGGAAGAAAGTGGAAAGCAGACCAGATCCGGGTGATATCCCACAAACCGACGGGGTCTGTCCTTGCCTCCATCAGTTCCAGCTGAAGCTGTGTCGTAGCAGCATCAGAGGGTCCCCCCACCTTTTTCAGAAAGGTTCTGGAACAATGGTCTACCATCTGAGCGGAGTAACAAATGGCAAGACTGCTCTTGTGATCATACCCGGCCA
>CACXGS010000024.1 GCA_902767195.1 uncultured Lachnospiraceae bacterium
CAGGCAGATAGCTTACCGGGAGTGGGCAACGCCTCTGCGTCGGAACCGGTTGTCCGTTGATTGGGGTATCAGCGATACAGTTCAACTTGCTAAACCTGTATTTACGGTGGGTAATTCGCACATAGCAGGCAGAGAACCCGACAGGAATTTGTAACAGGCTGTATATGGAAAAGCCGTATTATCTGTGATAAAATATAACATCAGGGACAATATCAAGTGAAACAGGAGGGCCTATGGAACAGTATAAGAAGGATTTCATTGAATTTATGATTGACTGTCAGGTATTAAAGTTCGGAGATTTTGTGACCAAGAGCGGAAGAAAAACCCCCTTCTTCGTAAACACCGGATTTTATCGGACGGGAGCCCAACTTGCCAAGTTGGGAACTTACTATGCCAGGGCCATCCATGATCAGTTCGGGCTGGACTTTGATGTCCTTTTCGGTCCCGCTTATAAGGGGATTCCGCTGAGTGTGGCCACCACCATGGCTATTTCCCAGGAATATAACCGGGAGATCCGCTACTGCAGCAACCGCAAGGAGGTTAAGGATCATGGTGACAAGGGAATTCTTCTGGGAGGCCCCATCGGCGATGGTGATAAAGTGGTAATCATCGAAGACGTGACCACAGCCGGGACATCCATTGAGGAGACTCTTCCTATCGTGAAAGCCCAGGGCCAGGTGGAAGTGCTTGGACTGGTGGTTTCCGTAGACAGGATGGAAAGAGGAAAGACCGAGAAGAGTGCCCTGAAGGAGATCAGTGACCGATATGGATTAAAGACCACTGCGATCGTCACTATGGGAGAGGTGGTTGAACATCTCTATAACCGTCCTTACAAAGGGAGAATTATCATTGATGATTCTTTAAAAGCAGCCATTGATGCTTATTATGAACAGTATGGCGCCGTGCAGGATGCATAACAGGATCAGGGAGGGATACCATGAATGAGAAAACATACAGAACATTGGGAATATCAGGTGTGATTGGAATTGTTGCAGGTATCGTGATCACGGTGGTGGGGATTACCATCGGCGTTCTTTCCATCAGTGTAGGAACCAGTGTCCTGAAAGCCAGAAAGAATGTATTAATATAACTATTATTGGACAGGATATGGAACCGGATTGCAGTCCGGTTCCTTCCGTGTTTTATAATCTATGATATAGATTTCTTGATGAATATGGGTACAAACGATATCGAGTTAAAGAACGAATTAAAAAGACAATTTAGTATTTTCAGCGGGATGACCCTGTTCTTTTATCTGGGAATCATCATTTACTTTGTTTTTTTCAGTGATAAACTGGGGAGAACAGTGGGGTATAATGACTATCAGTACAACTTGATTCCCTTTCAGGAGATCCACCGTTATCTGGCCTACAGGGACTATGTCCCGGACTGGGTCTTTGTACTGAATCTTCTGGGCAATCTGATGATTTTTGCCCCGATCGGGCTTCTTGTGCCCGTTATGAGAATGAAAAAAACCGGCGTGGTCCGGGTTATCATATATGCGTTTCTGGTCAGTCTTTCGATAGAGCTTCTGCAGCTTGTTACCAAGGTGGGTGTATTTGATGTGGATGATCTTATACTCAATACCACAGGCAGCCTGATCGGATGGCTGATTTATTTGATTTCGAGATTTGTTTTTCAAAAACAATGGACTTATCTGGAGGAGAAGAACAAACATGAGTCCGATTAAAATGTCATTTCAGAGGAAAAAAGTATCAAAGAATGCGATCCTTACTTTTGTGATCGGGATTGGGACCCTGGCCGGATTCGGTGTTCTTCTGCTGATCGCTTTTTTTACCGGGGGCAAGCTTCCCTATATTGGCGGGCTGATCGGATGTCTGCTGGGCCTTCTGGCTCTTTTCGGAGTCTTGTGGGGGATTGTCTGTTTCGACGATGTGAGAACCACCCAGCAGTATAAAGTATCCGGTATTATCCTGAACGTCCTGGCTGTGCTTCTGGCGATCAGTTTTATTTTAATTTAAGACGAAAGGATTCATAATCATGACATATACGACACAGGAAGGAGTAGGAAGAGGCGGGATTGAAGAACGCTTTGTTCTGGCGAGGGAGCGGATCGCTTCTCTTGCTGCCGGTGAAGAGAACGGCCTCAGGGATGCTCTTTCTGATTATTTCACGAATACTGCCATTTTTCTTGATGGTTGTTCGAAACGGTTTGATATCATTCGGGAAGACCGGATCAGGGACTTTACCATCACGGAGCTGATGGCGGAAAACCATACCTTCTATCAGGATATCAGACCGTCTCACTACAAGACCTCCTATGCCAACCCGGCCTATGCCGTGGAGGTTCTGGGAGAGGAATTCGGAAGAATTTTAAGCTTTCTCTATACCGAATTACGGTCAGTGAGAGCTTTTATATTTGAGAAGGATATGCCAAAGATTACCATTCTCTATGAGCTGTTTCTGGAGATCTATCATATGTTTACCGATGACGACATTAGTTACCGGAAAGTGAGGGATGCTGTATACTGGTTCCTTTATGATTACGCAGAAGAGTGGATCGATTTCCGTGTGAGACAGAGGGTGGATCCTTCCCTGGATTTCGCCAGGGGAATCATTATGAATACAGACCTTAATGATCTCAGGTATCTCTATACCTTCGGGGAATACATTTCCAAAAATGAATTTCAGATGGCGGGATATCTGAACAGTCTGCCACAGGAGCGGATTGACGAGATTGCCGCTGTTTTTGTGGAGGGTTACCGGAAGGGATTCGAGCTTAAAGGAGTGGATCTGTCTTCCAAATCTTCCGTGGATATTCATTATCCCATCGGATTTGAGAGGGTGATCCGTTCGGCCATTACCATGTTTGGTGACCTGGGACTTGACTCCGTGATCTACCGTTATTCTCAGAATACCCTGAATAAAAACCGGAATGCCCGGGTTGGTTTTACATCCACCAGTGCCAATCCTCAGTATGAATATGATCATCGTTTTGATGATGCTATTTATCTGGATAAACGGATGGTGGACAGAAAGATCAGCTGTCTGGAGGCAGCCTATGAGCATTACCGCCAGGAGGCGGCCGGCTATGCGGGACCGGCGGTTTTTGAAGTCTTTGGGGACGAACCTTTTATTCCGGTGACCAAACCGGAGGCTTACCGGCTCAGTGAGCGGCAGACGAATCTGCAGGTGGAATATACTTCTCTTGCCAGCCAGGTGATCAACCGCTACATCAATCAGGAAGAGAGAAGCTATACCATTATAGCCTACCCCATTCCGGCCATTGGAGAGAATTTCGAGGAGATCTTCAGGGCCATCCACCGGGTTAACACTCTGGATAATGACCTTTACCGGGATATCCAGCAGACCATGATCGATGTGCTGGACAGTGCGGCCTATGTGAAGATTATGGGCCGGGGAAGGAACATGACCAACCTCACCGTTGCTCTGGCTTATCTGGATAATAACGAGACGCAGACAAGATTTGAGAACTGTCTGGCCGATGTGAATATTCCTGTGGGAGAGGTTTTTACTTCCCCTAAACTGTACGGGACGGAAGGTCTTTTACATGTGCGAAGCGTCTACCTGAACGGTCTCTTTTTCAGAGACCTGAAGCTCCATTTTGAGAACGGGATGGTTACCGATTATTCCTGTTCCAATTTTAAGGATCCGGAAGAAGGAAGACGATATATCGAGGAAAATATTCTGTTCGGAAGACAGACTCTGCCTATGGGAGAGTTTGCCATAGGAACGAATACGACAGCCTATGTGGTTTGTCACAAATATAATCTTCAGGAGAGGCTGCCTATTCTGATCGCGGAGAAGATGGGCCCCCATATCGCTGTCGGTGATACCTGTTATTCCTATTGTGAGGATGTAAAAGTGTTTAATCCTGACGGTAAGGAAATGACGGCCAGGGAGAATGAGTGCAGTGTTCTCCGTCACACGGATCCTAAAAAAGCTTACTATAACTGCCATACGGACATAACCATCCCCTATGAAGAACTGGGAAGGCTGGTGGCAGTAACCGATGACCGGGTGGAAAAACCCATTATCCTGAATGGCAGATTCATACTGGAGGGAACCCTGGAACTGAATCGTCCCCTGGAGCGGTTAAGTGAAATCGAGATATAGATATAAAGAGGAGAAGACAGATGATCTGTATTAAGGGCGGAAGGATTATGAACCCTGCCACCGGATACAATGAGATAAATGACCTGTACATAAAAGACGGGGCCATTGCCGCCATCGGGGCCATGCCTGAAGGAGAGAAGATCTCTGAGACGATCCGTGCCCGGGGAATGGTGGTGGCGCCGGGTCTGGTGGATGTCCATGTGCATTTCAGAGATCCGGGCTTTACCTGGAAGGAAGACCTGGAGTCCGGCAGCCGGGCTGCGGCAGCCGGAGGATACACCACGGTGGTCTGTATGGCGAACACCAATCCGGTGGTCGATCACAGAGAAGTGCTGGAAGACATTCTGAGCCGTTCCCGGGATCTGCCGGTACACCTTTACCAGGTCAGTGCCGTATCCAAAGGTTTTAAGGGTAAGGAACTGGTAGATTTTGAACAGATGGTGGAAGCCGGAGCCTGTGGATTTTCGGATGACGGTATTCCGCTGACGGATCCCGCTCTGATAAAAAAGGCCATGGAGGCGGCATTAAAAGTGGATAAACCGATATCTCTCCACGAGGAGGATCCGGCTTTGAATCTTTCCAACGGAGTTAATCAGGGGCAGGTGTCCAGGGAATTGGGTCTGGGAGGCGCCCCGGCTATATCGGAAGATGTCATGGTTGCCAGAGACGTTATGCTGGCTCTGGAAACCGGTGCTAAAGTGGATATTCAGCATATATCCTCTGGCAGGGCAGTGGACCTTGTCCGATACGGACTTTCCAAAGGAGCCAGAATCTACGCAGAGGCGACCCCTCATCATTTTACTCTGACGGAAGAGGACGTAAGAAATTACGGAACCATGTGTAAAATGAATCCGCCGGTTCGGACGGCCATCGACCGGTCGAAGATCATAGACGGTCTCAGGGATGGGACCATTTCTATCATAGCCACAGACCATGCCCCTCACTCCACGGAGGAGAAGAGAAAGCCTTTCAATGAGGCTCCCAGTGGGATCATAGGTCTGGAGACGGCTCTTTCCCTGGGGATTACTTCTCTGGTAAAGCAGGGCTATCTGACACTGATGGACCTGCTAAGGAAAATGACGGTGAACCCGGCAGAGCTGTACGGCTTCCCCTGTGGTGACATTTCCCCGGGACAACCGGCAGACCTGGTCATTTTCGACCCGGAAGAGATGAATTATGTGGATCATTTTGAATCAAAATCGGAGAATTCTCCCTTTGCGGGAGCTGCCTTATTTGGTAAAGTCCACTATACTATCTGTGGCGGGAAAATAGTTTTTGAAGCCTGACAAAGTCAAAAGAACAGCATTCTTTCTATAACTGGAGGACGAGATGATAAATCAGCTGATTAAAGAGATTAAGAAAAAAGATGCCCCTATCGTGGTGGGACTTGATCCCATGCTTTCCTATGTGCCGGAGCAGATTCTTGCGGATGCCTTTGATGCCTGCGGACAGACTCCGGAGGGAGCCGCCGAGGCGATCTGGCAGTTTAACAAAGGGCTTATTGATGCCACTTATGATCTGGTGCCGGCAGTAAAGCCTCAGATCGCCATGTACGAACAGTTCGGTCTGGAGGGACTCAAAGCCTTTAAGAAGACCTGCGACTATGCCAAAGCAAAAGGGCTGGTCATTATCGGGGATATAAAGAGAGGAGATATCGGATCTACCTCCGAGGCCTATGCCACAGGACATGTGGGAACCATTCGGATCGGAGACCACACATTTTCTCCCTTTACGGAGGATTTTGTTACAGTCAACCCCTATCTGGGGTCCGACGGGGTAAAGCCCTTTATCAAAGTCTGTAAAGAGCATGGCAAAGGTCTTTTTATCCTGGTGAAAACCTCCAATCCCAGCAGCGGTGAGTTCCAGGATCAGCTGGTGGAGGGACGTCCCCTCTATGAGCTGGTCGCTGAAAAGGTCGCTCTGTGGGGAGAATCCCACATGGGAGAGGATTACAGTTATGTGGGTGCCGTGGTGGGAGCCACTTATCCGGAAATGGGAGCGGTACTTCGAAAGCTTATGCCCAAAACATACATCCTGGTACCGGGCTACGGAGCTCAGGGTGGACAGGGAAAGGATCTGAAGCCTTTCTTTAATGAGGACGGACTGGGAGCCATTGTCAATTCCAGCAGAGGAATCATCTGCGCTTACCAGAAAGAACCATATCGCGACAGCTTCGGGCCGGAGAATTATGCGGATGCTGCCAGACAGGCTGTTCTGGATATGAAAGAAGATTTGAAAAAGGCATTTGTTTAGGAGAATTATTTCTGTACATAAATCATGAGAGGAGATACATATGGCAAAAGTAGGTATTGTAATGGGCAGTGATTCAGATATGCCCATCATGGCAAAGGCAGCTGACGTTCTGACAGAGCTTGGTGTGGAGTATGATATGACTATCATCTCAGCACACAGGGAGCCGGAAGAATTCTTCCAATATGCAAAGTCTGCAGAGGATAAAGGATATAAGGTAATCATTGCAGGAGCAGGGAAAGCTGCTCATCTCCCGGGAATGTGCGCGGCAATTTTTCCTATGCCGGTGATCGGTATTCCCATGAAGACTTCTGATCTTGGGGGAGTGGATTCCCTCTATTCCATCGTACAGATGCCCTCCGGCATTCCGGTTGCCACGGTTGCGATCAACGGTGCTCAGAATGCGGGTATCCTTGCTGCTAAGATTCTTGCCACGTCGGATCCCGACCTGCTTGGACGTTTGAAAGACTACTCAGAGAAACTGAAAGATCAGGTAAAGGCCAAGGATCAGAAACTGTCTGAACTGGGCTATAAAGAATATTTGAAGCTTATGTAACCGGAAAGGAGCTCTCTATGGATTACAAAAATGCTGGTGTGGATATCGAAGCCGGATATCGTTCCGTGGAATTAATGAAGAAGCATGTTCAGGAGACGATGCGAAAAGAAGTTCTCAGCAATATCGGAGGATTTTCCGGAGCATTTTCCCTGAAGGACTATATGAGTATGGAAAATCCTACCCTGGTATCCGGTACGGACGGTGTGGGAACCAAGCTGAAGCTTGCTTTCCTGCTGGATCGTCATGACACGGTGGGCATTGACTGTGTGGCCATGTGTGTCAATGATATTGCCTGCGCCGGAGGGGAACCTCTCTTTTTCCTGGATTACATTGCCTGTGGCAAGAATGTGCCGGAGAAAATCGCTTCCATCGTGTCCGGTGTGGCAGAGGGATGCAAGCAGGCCGGAGCTGCTCTCATCGGTGGTGAGACAGCGGAGATGCCTGGCTTTTATCCGGAAGATGAGTACGACCTGGCCGGTTTTGCCGTGGGTATTGTGGATGAGAAGGATCTGATTACCGGGAAGGCGATCCGGGAAGGCGACCTGCTGGTGGGAATCGCTTCCTCCGGAATTCACAGCAATGGATACTCTCTGGTGCGCAAGGTCTTCCCTATGGAAAAGGATGCTCTTAATGAGTACCGGGAAGAGCTGGGACAGACTCTGGGTCAGGCGCTGATCACTCCTACAAAGATTTATGTGAAAGCCCTTAAAGCTGTCAAAGATGCGGGCATTAAGATTAAGGGATGCAGTCATATTACCGGCGGAGGTTTCTATGAGAATATTCCCCGTATGCTTCCGGAAGGAGTCCGGGCTGTGGTAAGAAAAGACAGCTATCAGGTGCCGGCTATTTTCCGGCTTCTTGCCAAAGAGGGAGACATTGCAGAACAGGCCATGTACAACACCTATAACATGGGGATCGGTATGATGCTGGCTCTTGATGCAGCGGATGCAGAAGCAGCTGTAAAGGCCCTCAGGGATGCCGGGGAAGATGCCTTTATTGTGGGTGAGATCCGGAAGGGAGAAAAAGGAGTGGACTTATGTTAAGACTTGCCGTATTAGTATCCGGCGGAGGTACCAATCTCCAGGCC
>CACXGS010000025.1 GCA_902767195.1 uncultured Lachnospiraceae bacterium
ACAGAGGAGAATGAAAAATGATGAAAATAGCGGTTTACGGAAAGGGCGGCATAGGGAAATCCACCACTATATCAAATGTGGCGGCGGTCCTTGCAGGGAAGGGGATGACGGTCATGCAGATCGGCTGTGACCCCAAAGGGGATTCCACTGCCCTGCTCCGCCACGGTGCCCCCATGGCCACCGTTCTTGAATTAAGCCGGCAGCCCGGAGATTTCTCCCTCGACGATATTGTGAAGGAGGGCTATGCCGGTGTCCTCTGTGTGGAAGCCGGAGGCCCGCCCCCCGGAATGGGCTGTGCCGGCCGGGGAATCATCGCTGCCCTGGAAACATTAAAAGAGAAAGGGGCCTACCGGGTCTGGGATCCGGATGTGGTCATCTATGATGTTCTTGGGGACGTGGTGTGCGGCGGATTCTCCATGCCCATGAGAAAAGGCTATGCCGACCTTGTTTTTGTGGTCACTTCCGGGGAGAATATGGCCATTCACGCGGCGGCCAATATCGGGATGGCCGTGGAGAATTTTAAAAACCGGGGCTATGCTTCTCTGGGAGGCCTGATTCTGAATCGGCGCAATGTAAAGCGGGAAGAGGAAAAAGTAGAAGAACTGGCCCGGGATCTGGGCACATCTGTAATCGGGGACCTTCCCAGAAGCCAGCTGGTGCTTGACGCGGAAGAAGAGATGAAGACTGTAATGGAGGCTTATCCGGATTCGCCCATGGCAGAGGAATACAGAAAACTGGCCGGGACGATTCTGGAGATCTGCGACAAGGTCCGGACAGAAAACGGAAGGGAAGAAAACAACAGGGAGAAGAAACCATGCTGAAGACGATACATGGAAAGATCAAAGACCGTGATCAGTGGGACGATGTGGATGCCCCCATCCGGACGACGGAGGAGTCTCTCCCGCAGCTGTCGGAAAAGGAAGCTGTCCCCATAAGCCGGGCCATCTGGCCGGCACCCTTCCTGCCGGGACTGGAATACAACAGCCCGGCCCACGGAACATGGAATATTGTCCATACCGGGATGCTCCTGCCTGAGGCCCACCAGATCTACGTCTGCGCGGCAAACTGTAACCGGGGTGTGGTCCTGACAGCAGCGGAAATGAATGCCCGGGACCGTTTTTCCTATATCGAAGTTCTGGAGGAGGACATTTACAACGGGAACATGGAGAACCTGGTGATCGATGGAGTGGAAGAGATTCTTAACCGCCTCGAGAGAAAGCCCAAGATCGTTCTCCTTTTCACCGTTTGCCTTCATCATTTTATGGGGATCGATCTCTCCTATATTTATGAGGAATTACGAAGACGCTGTCCGGAACAGTTTTTTGTGGACTGTTATATGGACTGCATCATGCAAAAAGAAGGTCTGACCCCGGATCAGAAGCTCCGTATCAAACTCTTTGATATCCTGGAAAAGAAAACAGAGAATCCCCGTCTGATGAATATAGTGGGAAGCGACCTTCCCCTGCAGGAAGATGCCGAGATCAAAAGTCTCTTACAGAAAGCAGGATGGTCCTTTCTGGATCTTTCCGAGGGACTGACTTTTGAAGAGTATCTTAACATGGGAACCGGATCGGCCAACCTCTGCGTTTATCCGCCGGGCAGAACCGGCATGGACCGGCTCTCGGAAAAGCTGGATATTCCGGGCCTCTACCTGCCCATGAGCTGGGATTACGGGAAAACGGACCGGCAGCTTCAGGAGATGATGGAGACCATGGGTCTTACCGGCGGGCCTGGGGGCCTGATACCCGTCCGGGACCGGAAAGAAGAATGTGAACAGGCCCTTAAAGACCTGAGTCAGGCGCTTGAAGGATGGAATCTGGCCCTTGATGCTTCGGCCACACCACATGTGCTGGCCTTTGCCAGATTGCTGGTCAGTCATGGGATCCGGGTGAGTCATATCTATGCCGATGCCTTTCTTCCGGAAGAAAAGGATGATTTTGACTGGCTTAGGGAAAATGAGCCGGATATCCTGATCTGCTCGGTCATCCATCACAATATGAGAGTCCGGCCAAGGACCGGCGGGGAAAATGTGCTGGCCGTAGGGCAGAAAGCAGCTTACTTCCACCAGACAGGGCATTTTGTAGATATGGTAGAAGGCGGAGGTCTTCACGGCTATGCCGGGATCCTTTCCATGGCTGCCCTGATCCGGGAGGCCATGGAGGAAGATAAGCCCATTGAGGACAGGATACGAAGAAAAGGAATGGGGTGTGCGTGTTGTCTTTAAAACAGGTATTTGTCAGCAGTTCCACTTACACGGCGGATGTATCCGGTGTCTGCTCTGCCCTTTTTGAGCTGGGCGGGATGACGGTAATCCATGATCCCTCCGGCTGCAATTCTACATATAATACCCATGACGAGCCCCGCTGGTACGGGCAGGACAGTCTGGTATTTATTTCCGGCCTTTCCCAGATGGATGCCCTGATGGGAAATGATGAGAAACTGATTCGGGATATCGAAAGAGCTGCCATTGATCTGAAGCCTTCCTTTATCTCCCTGGTCCGTACGCCGGTCCCTCTGATGACCGGGATGGATTTCGAGGCGATTGCCGGAGAAATCGAGGCAAGAACCGGGATAAAAACCCTGTATTTTCCCACAACAGGGATGCAGTCTTATGTTCGGGGAGCGGGAATGGCATTAGAGGCCGTGGCCAGGCATCTTATGGATGCCGGGGATTCTTGCAGAGACGACGGAAAGAAGTCTGCCGGGGGACGGAGACCCGGCGTGAATGTTCTCGGCGTGACGCCTCTGGATTTCTCCGTGGGAACTACGGTGGACTCCATCCGGACATGGCTGGAAGATCAGGGTTTCCATGTACAATCGGTATTTGCCATGGGAAGCAGCATGGACGAGATCCGCACTGCCGGACAGGCAGATCTTAATCTGGTGGTCTCCTCCGTCGGTCTTCCGGCTGCCCGGGAACTTGAGAGGCGATTCGGGACCCCTTATGTCATCGGCTGCCCAGTGGCAGATTACGGGGAAATCCTGAAAATGTCTATGCTGAATACAATTCATGGCAGGGAGCAGGGGAGAGATTGCCGGTCGATAAATCTCTCTGCCTGTGATATGATTAAACAAAGGAATAAACATCAAAACCATGATGCATATAGAGAGATGTTCCGGGAACCCTGCTATCTGATCGGGGAACCGGTGACCGGACTGTCGATTGCCGGAGCGATATATTTAAGAACCGGTGTGCTCCCGGTTGTACTTTCCCCCTTAGAGACCGATCAGGATATCATATCCGATTACTGCAGACCCGTTCGGGGGGAAGAGGAGATCAGGCGGTCGGTCAAAGATGCGAAAACCCTGATTGCAGATCCTATGTACCGGGAAATCTGCCCTGAAGGCGCAGAATTTATCTCTCTGCCACATGAGGCTTATTCCGGAAGAATATATCGGAGCAGAATACCGGATCTGGTCCGGATCTTTGAAACCTGGCCGGAGAGGATTGGGAGGTAGCAATGCGAAAAGAATTGACAAAACTGAGATTATTAATGAAGAGCAGCGGGATCGACGTGTATGTGATCCCCACCAGTGACTGTCACGGCTCGGAATATGTGGGAGATTATTTTAAATGTCGTGAATATATATCCGGCTTTACCGGATCCGCAGGCACCCTGGTGGTTACTGCCTCCGAGGCAGGTCTCTGGACGGACGGCAGATATTTTATCCAGGCCGAGAACCAGCTTAAGGAGTCCGGAATTGACTTGAGAAAGATGGGTAACCCGAAAGTGCCTACCATATCAGGGTACCTGAAAAGTGTTCTCCATGCCGGTATGGTCCTGGGATATGACGGGAGCTGCGTCATGGAATCCGAGGCCAGGCTGTACCGCCAGATCGCCCAGACTACCGGAGCAACTCTCTCTGCGGAAAATGACCTGGTGGGCCGGATCTGGGCCGGCAGACCGGCTCTGTCCTGTGAAAAAGCCTGGATTCTTCCGGACAAATATGCCGGAGAAAAGAGGTCTGACAAGATTGGCAAAGTCCGTCAGGCCATGGCCGAAAAAGGAGCCGATCTTCTGCTTTTGGCTTCCCTCTGTGATATATGCTGGCTCCTGAACGTCCGGGGAAATGATGTGGAATCCACACCTGTGGTCCTCAGCTATCTTACCCTGACAGACGAGGAAGTCTGCTGGTATGTACAGGACTGCGTATCTCAGGAGATCCGGGAAGAATTAAAAAAAGACGGAATCCGTATCCGGGATTACGAAAGAATCTATGAGGACCTTTCCCGGATACCGGGACGAAAAACGGTCTGGTATGATCCGGAAATGACCAACAGCCTTCTGGTATCTTCCTTACCGGCCAATGTAAAACATCTTGAGGAAATGAATCCGACCATGATGTTAAAGGCAGTGAAGAACCCTGTCGAAGTGGAGAATGAAAGACAGGCCCACATCAGGGACGGAGTTGCAGTCACCCGTTTTATATACTGGCTGAAGACCAGGGTCGGCAAAGAGAAGATTACAGAGATTTCTGCCGGGGACTATATCAACAAGCTTCGCCGGGACCAGGAAAACTTTGTCGAGAACAGCTTTGATCCTATCATAGCATACGGCCCTCACGGAGCTCTTCCTCATTACAGTGCCTCTCCTTCCAGCAATGTGGCTCTGGAGGCCAGAGGATTCCTTCTGGCCGATACCGGCGGACATTACCTGGAGGGAACAACGGATATTACAAGGACCATTGCTGTGGGAGAACTGACGGAGGAGGAGAAGGAGATTTACACCATGGTCCTCCGGGGTCATATCGGACTGTCTGATACCCGTTTCCTTTCCGGCTGTACAGGGCAGTCTCTGGACACCCTGGCAAGAACTCCTCTTTGGGATCAGGGACGGGATTATGATCACGGGACCGGTCATGGAGTAGGTTATCTTCTCAGTGTACATGAAGGCCCCAATTCCTTCCGCTACCAGCAGGCCGTCGACCCCCGCCGCCAGTGCGTGCTCCAGGAGGGAATGATTACCTCGAATGAGCCTGCCTGCTACCTGGAAGGGAAGTTCGGGGTCCGGATTGAGAATCTGGTGGTCTGCAGAAAAGACCACAGGCCCGGCTTCGACCGCTTCCTGTGCTTTGAGACCTTGACCATGGCACCCTACGAGAGGGCAGCCATTATTCCAGAGAGGCTGACAGAAAAAGAGAGAAACTGGCTGAATGCCTATCAGGAGAAGGTGTATGAGACACTGGCACCTCTCCTTTCCAAAGAAGAAGCGGACTGGCTCTATAAGGAGACCAGGGCAATATAGCATTCTGTTTCTGTATAGTCAGTAATTGTGTTTTCTTTACAAAGATTTTAAATCAACGCCATAAACTTGCATGGCATTGTTAATTTTGTTATACTCTAGAGATGAATAAAAAGGGGGATCCTGTTCAAAGGATTCCTGTTTAAGCAGGAGGATGAATATGAACAAGCCGAGTTTGGGCATCAGGATATTGGTTTTTTTCCTCAGGTTGCTGGTTGTTTTGGCTCTTATGGCCGGAATCGCAATACTGTCATTTCAGGGTATGACCTATTATCTGACCGGCAAGTTTTACCAGTGGAAGAAGGCTGCCAGTGAGACCAAGGAAGTGATTGAGGAAGTCGCCGAGGAACCGGAGACACTGATCGATAATAAGAATCTGGAGAATACCCTCCTCATCGTGGATGGGAAAGACCAGAGAACCGAGTATATCTTCCTGAGCCTTTATAACAAGGACAGTAAGAAGCTGGATGTTGTTCTTGTACCTGCCAATGCCGTAGTCAAGCCGGGAGACAAGACGATCAAGACCATCAGAGAGAAGATCCCGGATGTGGAAGAACAGGTAGAGTTAGAGGATATTGCCGTGGCTTTCGGCCCGGACAAATACAAAGTCTACCGGGAGATTTTTGCCGAGTTGACCGGCCTGGAGATTCATGGCTATGACGCCATGACTCTTGACCAGTTCCGTCAGGTTCTGGATGCCGGCCCCAAAGTATCCTACAATATCCAGAAGAGTATGAGTTACCGGGATGACAAGGATATTCTCCATAGTATTGATGCCGGACAGCAGATGGTTGACGGCGAACAGGGAATTGCCCTGATCACTCATCTTGACGGAACTGCTGAGGAAGAGACCTCAAGGCTTGAGAGAGCCGGCAATTATATCAGCGCCTACCTGGAAGCATTGACCAGGAGCAAGAAAGCGTCAGATGTGGTGGCTGCCTACGAGAAGAATTCCACCACGGAGCGTGATGAGGGAATTACTTCCGTCCAGGATGTGATAGATCATCTGAAAGCTTCGGGTATTACCGTAAGGACCATGCAGGGCGGAGAAGATGAGGGACTCTTCTATCTGGATGCCGAGAAGATTCAGCTGCAGATGGCTGCTCTTGCCAAGCAGACGGAGAAGAGTTCGGATAAGGCTTCTTCTGACAAGAAGGAGAAGGAGAATGATGCCGTCTATACGGAGGGGGCATCTGCCGATCTGGCCATCGAGATTTATAATGCCGCCTATGTGGAAGGACTGGCCGCCAGGTGGGAGGAGTATCTGACTTCCGAGGGATACAATATCAGTATGATTGATTCCTACCAGTCAGAAGGTGTCTTTTCCCAGACAAGAATCCGTGTGACCGAGGACGGTATGGGAGAAGATCTCCTTGAATACTTCCCGGATGCGGAGATCTATGTGGATGAGATAGCAACCGGAGGAGATATCCGGATCTATCTCGGCTCCGACAGTACCAATGTTCCGGAGATAACCAACACGACGGAAGACCCGGAGTCCAATTACTATAATGATAGTGATGGTGACGAGGATTCCGGTGACGACAGTGTGGTTGTAGACGATGAGGACGTGGAGTAGCTTATGTCTGAACGCAAAAAAGTCAGCATGCTTGGTGTCAATGTGACCGGTATGCCTGTAAAAGATGCCGTGGAGGAAACTTTGCGGCTGATGACGGAACCCCGTTTGGGGAAGATATATTTTCTTACTGCGGAGAGTTCTCTGCTGTGTCAGAGTGACGACAGAACGGTGGATTTTCTCAACCACTGTGATCTGGTCCTGCCGGGAGATTCCCATACAGAGAAGGCCTTCGACGACCTGCCGGATATCCGTGGGAAGGACCCGGACAAGGAGACTCCGGAAGCGAATCAGGATCAGCTTATTTCCGAGGATTTTGCTCAGCAGTACATGAGGAGTATTCTCCCCCGAATGAATGAGGAGGAGCTGAGTATCTACGTGATCATGGATTCCGAGACAGGGCTTCTTTCTCTTCAGGAATATATACTGACGAATTATCCCAGTATTAATCTGGAAGGGATCCTGATCGGGAAGGACTCTGAAGAAGAGTACGGCAGAGTGGTCAATGATGTCAACAAGTGTGTTCCGGATATTGTCTTTGTCTGTGTCTCCGCAGAACAGCAGATCCGTTTTGTCAGGGAGTTTGCTTCCATGATGAATACCGGTCTCTGCATCTGTATTGAATCCATGCAGCCCTGGATTTACAGGGAGGTAGCCGAGGTGCCGGGGTTTTTCCGCCTGCTGCATCTGGAATCCCTGTATTACTGGATCCGGAGAGAGAATAAGCTTGGGAATCTGATCGCGGGTTCTGCCTTCCGAAAAAGGATGCGTGGCGAATAGTTAAAATATTGCTCTAAAATGCTACAGTCTTTGTGGGATTTTGTGAAAAAGAGGGAGTTTTTTATGCTTTCCCTCTTTTTTTTTTGGTGAAATTGTATTAAAATAGGATAAGGCTATTGTTTGAAGTGACTATAGAGAAAGAACAGGAGAATAGATATGATTTCGAACCAGATCCTACAGGATACGATAGATGGAATAAAGGCCATCACCAGGATGGATCTCTGTGTGATGGATACGGATGGGAAACCTTTGGCTTCCACACTGAATGAAGTGGAGGAATACAGAGAAGCTGTGCTGGTTTTTGCAGAATCCATGGCAGAGAGCCAGGTTCTGCAGGGTTATCATTTTTTCAAAGTGTTTGATGATAATCAGCTGGAATATATTATCCTTGTGAAGGGGGAGACTGATGATATCTACATGATCGGAAAGATGGCCTCCTTCCAGATACAGAATCTTCTTGTGGCATACAAGGAGCGCTTTGATAAGGATAATTTCATTAAGAATCTTCTGCTGGATAACCTTCTTCTGGTTGATATCTATAACCGGGCGAAGAAGCTGCATATCGAGACGGATGTGAGACGTTGTGTCTTTATCGTAGAGACCCAGAACGGACGGGAGAATAATGCCTTTGAGACGATCCGGAGCATCTTTTCATCCAAGTCCAGAGACTTCATTACGGCAGTGGATGAGAAGAATATCCTCTTTGTCCGGGAAGTGAAGCCGGGAGAAGAGTACGAAGACCTGGAGAAGACCGCCCAGTCCATCGTGGATATGTTGAATACAGAGGCTGTGACACAGGTCCATGTAGCCTTCGGTACCATTGTCAATGAGATTAAGGAAGTGTCCAGATCCTACAAGGAAGCCAAGATGGCCATGGATGTAGGCAAGATCTTTAATCCGGAGAAGAATGTTGTGGCATACAGCAGTCTTGGAATCGGACGGCTGATCTACCAGCTTCCTCTGCCTCTGTGCAAGATGTTCATCCGGGAGATTTTTGACAATCGTTCACCGGACCAGTTTGATGAGGAGACACTCCAGACCATCAATAAGTTCTTTGAGAACAACCTGAATGTATCCGAGACATCCAGACAGCTGTACATTCACAGGAATACTCTGGTCTACCGTCTTGATAAACTTCAGAAGAGTACAGGTCTTGACCTGAGAGTTTTTGAAGATGCCATCACCTTCAAGATTGCTCTTATGGTGGTCAAGTATATGAATTATATGGAGAAGTCCGGTTTCTGAGCGAAGAGATGACAGTCAGGGACCCGGAAGGAATGACAGATGCGGAGGAATTATGAATAACGATTATTACGATGAGAGAAACGACAGCGCCGGATATTACAGTCCGGAGGGATATGACCGGAAGCCGGCACCCAAGAAGAAAAAGGCCAATGTCGCAGTGATTGTGCTGGCGGTACTTCTGGTTCTGGCGCTGATCGCCATTCCCCTGAGTGCGGCCGCAGGATTTGTTCTTGGCA